>JAUWZH010000011.1 GCA_030615435.1 Candidatus Brocadiaceae bacterium
CGAGGGACGCAGCACGGTCCAGGGCACCGCGCAGCCGCCGGTCACCTCCAGCTCGCCGAGCAGCTTGCTCTTGCCGTATTCGGAAACCGGACGGGGCGGGTCTTCCTCACGCGCTGGCGCTTCGCCTGTGGACGGGCCGCACACGGCGCGGCTGGAGATGTGCACGAACTGCCGCAGGCGCTCCGCGTGGCGGTTGGCAACCCGCACGAGGTTGCGGGCGCCGTCCCGGTTCACCCGGTAGTATTCCTCGACCTCGACGGCCTTGGTTTTGCCCGCGCAGTGGAGGATGCAGTCCACCCCTTGTATCGCCTCATCGAGAGAGGCTGCATCGTCCAGGGAGCCGTAACGCAACTCCACCTGCGGCAGGTGGCCCTCGATGAAACGGGTGTTGCTCGTCCTCCTGAGCAGGAGGCGCACCTCCGCGCCAGAATCCCGCAGCCGGTCCAGGATGTGGCTGCCGACGAAACCGTTCCCGCCCGTGAGGAGCACTTTCATAGGGCCTTCTCGTAGATGCGGTAGCTCTTGTAGTGCCGGCCCCCCATGCGCTCCAGGGCGCGGATCATCCGGACGTTGTCTTGCAGCACCCAGGACATCTCGCAGCTCCAGTAGCCCCTCGGCAGGCCGTTGCGGAAGGTCTCGTAGATGAGCAGGATGTCAATGCCGCGGTTGCGGAACCGCTCGATCACCCCCATGGTGATGGTGCGCACCCTGTTGATGGTGCGGCGGCGGAAAAGCAGGTGCATCCATCCGAAGGGCAGCAAGCGCCCGCGCATCCACCTGAGCAGGAGGTTGTAGTCCGGCAGGCTGAGGCAGAAGGCCACCGGCTCGCCGTCCTTCTCGGCAATAAGGGCCACTTGAGGGTCAATGATGGGCCTGAGCTCCCTGGCCATGTAACGGAACTCGTCCCCGGTCATCGGCACGAAACCCCAGTTCCGAGCCCAGGCGGAGTTGTATACCTGGAACACCTTCTCCACGTCTTCTTCCATGCGGCTCCTGTCCAGGGGGCGCACCGTGACGCCGGTCCTCTCCCGCACCCGGCGGCTGAAGCGGGCCAGGTACTCGTGGATGGGGCCATGATGTTCGTAGTCGTAGGCCAGGAGGTCTTTCGCCGGCGCGTAGCCCAAGCCCTCCACGAACGCCGGGTAGTACGGCTTCGTGTAAGGCATCATGATCGCCGGCGGCATGTCGAAGCCCCAGATCAGGAAGCCGCACTCCTCGTTGGTGGAGAAGTTGAAGGGCCCCCGCACGACGCTCATCCCCCGCACGCGGAGCCACGCCTCGACGCTCTCCATGAGGGCACGGGCCACCTCCGGGCGCTCGACGCACTCGAAAAAGCCGAAAAAGCCGGTCTTCTCTCCCCAGAACTCGTTGTGGTGGTGATTGACGTGCGCGGTGACGCGCCCGGCGAGCTTCCCATGCTCATCGCGGGCCAGGAAATAGGCCACGTCGGTGAACTCGAAGAGGGGGTTCGTGGGACTGAAGAACTTCCTGCGCTCCCACAGCAGGTGGGGGACGAAATTGGCGTCCCCTCGATACAGGCGCAGGGGGTACTTGATGAACCGCATCAGGTCCCTGCGCGACACCGCCCTCCTGACGCTGATACGGCCTCGTCCAGAGGTGCCCGAATTGGTGCTTACCATGGTGGCGAGCCGCCTGACGGAACTCGTCGAAGGTGCTCAAGATAACGGCCAACGACGCTTACTGCCGACTCCGGCCTGCCGATTGCTGGCGGCTGACCGTTGAGCACTGTCTTTTCACCCTCCCGGCAATTCCCTCGCCTCCTGGAGCAGGCGAGGGGCGTGGGAGATGCGCTGGCTCAGAGCACCCCGAGCTCCCTGCCGACCTTGGCGAGCTTCTCCAGGGCGAACTCTATCTGGCTCTCGGTATGGGTGGCCATCAGGCTGAGGCGGATCAGCGTGTCGTTGGGAGGCACCGCAGGGGGGGCGATGGGGTTGACGAAGACCCCTTCCTGTTGCAGGCACACACACATCTTCAGGCAGGTGGAAAGGTCTTTGAGGTGGATGGGGAGGATGGGTGTCTCAGAAGTGCCGAGCTCGAAGCCGAGCTCCAGCAGCCCCTTTCTCATCGCGTTCGTGTTGCGCCAGAGCCGCTCGATGCGCTCCGGCTCCCGCTTCATGATCTTCAGGGCCATCAGCACGGCCGCCGCATTCGACGGAGTTATGCTCGCGCTGAAGATGAGGGCTCGAGAGTTGTGCTTCAGGTACTCTATCGTGTCGGCATCGGAGGCGATAAAGCCCCCAAGGGAGGCGAGCGACTTGCTGAAGGTGGCCATGATGAGGTGCACGCGCTTGGTGAGGCCGAAGTGGCTCACCGTGCCGGAGCCGCCCTCTCCCAGCACGCCGATGCCGTGGGCGTCGTCCACCATGACCACCGTGCGGTAGCGCTCGGCCAGCTCCACGATGCGGGGCAGCGGGGCGATGTCCCCGCCCATGCTGAAGACCCCGTCCACCACGATCAGCTTGCCGGCGTCCTCTTCTATTTGCCTGAGGCGCACTTCCAGGCTCTCCATGTCGTTGTGGGAGAAACGCACGAACTTCCCGAACGAGAGCAGGCTGCCGTCCACGATGCTCGCGTGGTCGCCCTTGTCGCAGATGACATACTCTCCCCGCCCCACCAGGGAGCTTATGACCCCCAGGTTGACCAGGAAGCCGGTCGAGTAGAGGAGGACGGCCGGTTTCTGCACCAGCTTCGCCAGCTCTTCTTCGAGTTCCAGGTGGATGTCGAGGGTTCCGTTCAGGAACCGCGACCCTCCACAGCCCGAGCCGTACTTCTCCACGGCTGCCTTGACAGCCTCTTTCATCTCCGGGTGGTTGGTCAGGCCGAGGTAGCTGTTGGAGCCAAGCATCAGCACCTTCTGCCCGTTCATCGTCACTTCAGTATCCTGCGCCGAGGAAATGGGGCGGAAGTAGGGATAAAGTCCACGGGCCTGGATCTGCTTGACATCGTCGTAGTTCTTGACTTTGTCCAGCAGGGGGCTTTCGTTGGTCGCTACGTGCTGCATCCGAACTCCTCTGCGCTGAACGTTCCCATAGGCGACGGGGGGTCCCACCTTCCTGCAATTTCACGCGCCGGCGAAGCACCCCATTATACCCAAATGCGATTCCCATGCAACAATGAGCCGCCCCCCCTCAGGCAAGACTGCAGGAGGTGTTTACAAGGGGGGGGCGTCAGCGTTATGCTAAGAAGGTCGGTAGGAGCGGGAAAAAACCGGGATCAAATTGCGTCCCTGTGCGTCTAATAGAGTGTGGGGAACATGGACGAGGTTTCCTGCAGCGACGCGGAGCTTGTCCGGCGGACGTGCCGCGGCGAGAGCGATGCGTTCGCCCTGCTCGTCTCGCGTCATCAGGACTATGTGTACAACGCCGTCGTCCATCTCGTCGGCCAGGGCTGGGACGCTGAGGACCTGGCCCAGGAGGTGTTCTTGAAGGCTTACCGAAGCATAGGTGGTTTCCGGCGGAAGGCCCGCTTCAGCACGTGGCTCTACGGCATCATGCTGAACTGCGTGCGCAGCCACTGGCGCAGACAGGGCCGCCGCCCCCGGGTGGTGAGCCTGAACCCTGGCGTGGCGGACGATGGCCCTGCGCCCGACCCGCCTTCCCCGCAGGACGGACCCCTGGACCAGGCCGTCCGCAGCGAGAGGGTGAGTTTCGTGAGGTGCTGCATCGCGAAGCTCCCGGAGGAACTCAGGGAGGTGATCGTGCTGCGAGACCTCGAAGGGCTTTCCTACAAGGAGCTGGCACGGAGTCTGAGCCTGCCCCTCGGCACGGTCAAGAGCCGCCTGTTCAGGGCGCGCAGGGCGTTGAGAGCCAGGATCGTGCCGGTAATGGCTGATGAATTGTGATTCGGCCCTGGCAGAGGCCGGAAGGGTGTCGTCCATGCTTTCGTTCGCGGAACAAGGTGAGATGTGATGAGGTGCGAGAAGCCACGCGGGAGACTTTCCGAGTACCTTGACGGGGCGCTTCCGTCCCGCGAGGCAGCGGAGCTGGAGCGGCACCTGACAGAGTGCGAGAGCTGCCGCCGAGAGCTGGAGGCCCTGCGGCACACGGTGAGGGCGCTGAGGGAGCTGCCGCGCGAGGCAGCCCCGCCGGGCTTCGGCGAGAGGGTGATGGAACGGGTCCGGGCCGATTCCCCGGCCCCCACCTATGCGGGCGCAGGCGGAATCTCGCTCTGGCCGCGTGCTCTCTCCGTGGCGGCCATGCTTCTGGCCGTCGTGGGGCTGACGTTCCTGCTGGAGCGCGACGGGTTCTTCGGCGCCGGGGAGCGCGCGTCACGGCGCACTGTCATGCTTGCCAAGGGCGAAGGGCCTGTCGACAGGGTTTCGGGCGCGGCACGGCGTCGGGGGCCACTGGAAGAGGGTCTGAGGGAAGTTGCGGACACCAACGGCCTGGGGCGCAAACAGGACGATAAGGATGCCCGCGAAGGCCGGGCACTGGACGCAACCGTGTGGCGACAGCGGGATGATGTGCGGAGATTCGCGGAGGCAAGAGAAGCGGCCGAAGCCGTAGACATGGAGGGCGAGGGTGCTTTCAAGGCGGTGCCCGCACTCCCCGCGTTGACGGAGGCCGAGGAGATTCGGCCCGCAGTGTCTCGCGAGCGCTGGGAGGAGGGCGCTCCCGGGAGGAGGCCGGAGGCGGGGGTCCGGGCGTTGCGCCGTGTCGTGGCAGAGGAGCCCTCCTCTGCTGCCCGTCTGCCGGTGCGGCGTGCAGGCAGGCTCCCGTTGGAGCGGCAGAAGCGCGCGGTATTCCGGCAGGTCGCCCTCGCGGACGCGCAGCAGCCTGAGGAGACAGAAGGGCCGGACCAGATACTCATCGTCGAAGCCGACAAGCCCCTGGAACTGGCCGAGAAGACCGTTGAGATAGCGAACGCCAATGACATTGGCGACGTCACGCTTTCCTTGCCGTCCGCGGATGATGGGCCGGACGCGGGGGTGATCGAGGTGTCTCTGCGAGTGCCGGCGGCCCGGTACGAAGAGTTCTTGCGGCAGGTCTCCGGAGTCTCGCTTCCCCATGAGCAGCGCCTCTGCAATTCAGTGGCAGCCGGGGATAATCTCTACTTCCAGGACGTGTCCCGGCGCTATGAGCGGTCACAGGCGGCTGCGGTGCTGAACCTGTACGGGGGCCGGCCAGAGCGGCGCGAGGAGATGCGGGCACCGGCCAGGGCGGGAATTGCGCTGGAAGGCCGGGAGGAAGCCTTTTTCGCGGAAGTCCAAGACGAAGCGAAGGAACTCCGGCTCTCCCTTGCGTTTCTCTCTCCTGGGGAACAGGTGAAGGCCGAGGTGTCGGCGGACTTCCTACCCCCGGGGCGAGAGGTGAACCTGCTGATACGGCTCGTGCGTCGAGCGGTCCCTGTCGCGGAGTCGGCAGGCCTGCCTGCCGAGGCAAAGGCCGGCGAGCTCCAGGAAACGCCGGAGGAGTGAGGGAGGAAGCAGCCCACAATCCGGCACGAAGCCGGCTCAGGAGCCCCCATCTGTGAGCCGCAACGCCGCTCTTCCGCCCGAGGGAAAACCCAAATGAGGCTCGAGACCGTTTGCCTGCACGGAGGCCACAGGCCCGACAGCGAGACGCACGCTGGCGCCGGACCCCGCCTGCCGCGGGGTGTCCTAATCCGCCTCTCGGTCGGCATCGGGCACGCCGACGATATCAAGGCCGACCTGAACCGGGCGCTCGGTGGGTGAACGGTTGAGATTCGCCCTGCCTTGGGGTACCATCCTCGAAAATCGGCCCTTCGGCGAGAAGCCCCAAGGGCCTTCTCTTTTGGTACCAAGGACTTGCGCCGGATATCAGCTCATGGTATCGTTCAAATGTAGGAGCCTTGAGTGGGCAGTTTGAACCGAATACCAGCCCCTGGAGCAACAGGCTCGTCTCTGCGCGAGTGTGAGTAGACATCCCTGTGACATGAGCAAGCGCCGTCAGAACGAGCGGAAGTTCGGCAGGTGGGAAGAGCTTCCCGAAGGCGAACGGCGCTACTGGCTCGACGTGCCGGGCCATCACGGATGGATGGCGCGGTACGTCAAGGAAGTAGACGCAGACGAGAACACGCTCCGTTTCTGGCAAGAGATCCGAGATGAGGGCGGGGGGCTCGTGGAGATCCACGAGAAGTATCCTAAAGACAAGGGACACCGCAAGGTGCAGGAGTAGTGGCCATGAGGATCACACGGGAGTTCGTCGCGGGCAAATTGATGGCATACCTGCATCATGAACTTCCTCTGTCCGAACTGGTCGACTGGGCGGAGAACGCGATGATGACGGGGGAGTTTGTCCAAGAGAAACACAACCAAGTGCGGGACGTCGTCGCGCGTCTGGGGCTCGCGGACGTGCGCGCGTTCGGCCTCACGTGGGAAGACTGCGAAGGGCTACTGCGCAAACTCGGCTATTCGGCCCACCTCGAAGTGACTTCCGAATAGTCGGCTGCCTGTTTCCGGCTCGAGCGCATGGCACTGCGCTTCCTGCTGCGGGGAATCCGTCCCGGCTGGAGACCATGATGGGCGAGGAAGGGTCGGTTGGAATCGTCGAGACCAGGTACTGGCGGTTTGCCGAGCCGCCGGACAGGGTCAAGCTGCGCTGCGGGGCGGCCCTCGGGCCGATTGACGTGGCCTACGAAACCTACGGCGAGCTCGCCCCGGAGCGGGACAATGCCGTCCTGATATGCCACGCCCTGAGCGGAGACGCCCACGTGGCCGGCATGCATTCCCCCGACGATCCCAAGCCGGGCTGGTGGGACATCATGATAGGCCCCGGCAAGGCGATTGACACCGAGAGGTACTTCGTGATCTGCTCCAACTTCATCGGGGGCTGCAAGGGCAGCACCGGGCCGTCCTCCACAAATCCCGAGACCGGCGCTCCCTACGCCCTGGATTTCCCCATGGTCACGGTCAGCGACATGGTCGAGGTGCAACACGCCCTGGTCTGCGAGCATCTGGGGCTCGAGCGGCTCCTCTGCGTGATCGGCGGCTCGTTGGGCGGGATGCAGGTGCTTCAGTGGGCCATTGACCACCCGGGCGCTGTGTATGCTGCCATGCCGGTGGCGAGCACCAGCCGCCTCAGCGCACAGGGCATCGCCTTCGACGAGGTGGGCCGGCAGGCCATCTATTCCGATCCGGACTGGAATGGCGGAAACTACTACGGGGGCCGCCCGCCGCACCGTGGGCTGGCCGTGGCACGGATGGTCGGCCACATCACCTATCTGAGCGACCAGTCTATGCACGAGAAGTTCGGGCGCGGCCTCCAGGATGAGGGGATGTTGCAATACGACTTCGGCCCTCCGGAGTTCCAGGTCGAGAGCTATCTGCGACACCAGGGTGACGCGTTCGTGCAGCGCTTCGACGCCAATAGCTACCTCTACATCACCAAGGCGATGGACTACTTCGACCTGCCGAGCGACTACGGCTCGCTGATCCAGGCGTTCCGTGGGGTGAGGAGCCGCTTTCTGGTGATCTCGTACACGGCCGACTGGCTCTTTCCGACCTACCAGTCGCGGGAGATCGTCCGAGCGCTCCACGCCAACGGGGTCAGGGTGAGCTTCTGCGAGCTGGAATCCAGCTACGGACACGACGCGTTCCTGCTCAGAAATCCGGCCATGGAAAAACTGATGCGCGACTTCCTCGCTAATTGCCAGGTGGACATCCGGCGGGCCGGCAGCCATGCTCCGGGAAAGCGGTGACGAGATGCCCCTGCGCATAGACTACGAATACATCGAGACGCACGTGCCGCATGGCGCCAGGGTCCTGGACCTGGGCTGCGGCGATGGCGCGCTGCTGGAGCACCTCATTGCACAAAAGGCCGTGGACGGCTGTGGGATAGACATGGACGAATCTGCCGTGCGGGAATGCATCAGCCGCGGGGTTCCGGTCTACCACGGGGACATGCTGGAGGGCATGAGCATGTTCGCCGACGGTTCATTCGACTGCGTCATCCTCAGCCAGACTCTCCAGCAGGCCATGGAGCCCGAAAGGGTCATGGAGGAGATGCTCAGGGTGGGGCGGGAGGCGATAATCAGCTTCCCCAACTTCGGCCACTGGGCCATCCGGCTCCAGCTCCTGCTGAAGGGGAGGGCGCCCATCACCCGCACGCTCCCCCACCAGTGGTACAACACCCCGAACCTTCGCGTGCTGACGGTCAGGGACTTCGTGCACTTCTGCCGGGAAAAGAACCTGCGCATCGTGGACCGCATCTTCTTCTCGACATCGTACCGCAAGGTGCCGAGGCTCGCAGCGAACCTGCTGGCGTCCGTGGCAATCTTCTTCGTGGAGAACCGACGACAACAGGCCGACGAAGAACGCGGGTGAGAGGAGGCCTGCACAATGCGTGAACCCACCAAGGCCGACGCAAAGGAGGTCCTGGATCGGCTGGAAAAAGCACATCCGGACGCCCGCATCTACCTGGAGTTCGACTCGCCCATGGAGTTGCTGGTGGCCACGATCCTGGCTGCCCAGTGCACGGATGAGACGGTCAACAGGGTGACGCCACAATTGTGGAAGGCATTCCCCACCGTCGAGGCCCTGGCAAAGGGCGACCGGGCCAGGCTCGAGGAGGTCATCCGCGCCACGGGGTTCTTCCGCAGGAAGGCAGAAAGACTACAGAATGTATGCCGGGCGATCGTGGAGGAATTCGGCGGCAAGGTGCCCGACAGCGTGGAAGAGCTCACCAGGCTGCCGGGAATCGGCCGCAAGAGCGCCAACATGGTCCTCGCCGATGCCATGGGCCAGCAGGCCGTCGCCGTGGACACGCACGTCAAGAGGGTCTCGCGGCGCATCGGCCTGGCGCGGGAAAAGGATCCGGACAAGATCGAGCGGGAGCTCTGCGGGATCATCCCGGAGGAGCGTTGGACCCGCGCCACCCACCTGCTGGGCACCCACGGGCGACGCGTCTGCGCGGCGAGGAAACCTGACTGCGAGCACTGCCCGGTGGGCGAGCTATGTGAGTACTACCGGGGCCAGGGCTTCTGCTGAACTTTGAGGGATACGCGCAAACACACGAGGGCGAAAACGTTGAAGCTGCTCACCTGTGACGGGGAACAGAGCTTCACTGTTCGGCGGCCGGAGCGGCGGGGGGGGCGTCTGCTCACGTGTGCATTGTGCCGAACAGGTACAGCCCCAGCGCCCCCGCCAATCCCGGCGGGAGCCAGGCAGCCAGCACCGGGTCTATGAGGCCGGTGATCCCCATGCTGAGGGAGACGAACGAGAGCACGTGAACCACCCCGGCAACCAGGACGCAAACGACGGCAGCCAACGCGCGACTCTGCGTCGAGTGTTGGAAACCGATGAGCAACGGGATGCCAATCAGAAGAAGCGCGAAGCACCCCAACGGGGCCGCCAGGCGCGAGTGAAACATGACCCGGAAGTAAGGGCTGTCCGGATTGTGTTGAATCCTTTGACGCAGTTCTGAAGTCGTGAGCGCAGGAAGCCGTGTGCTCATCACGTTCCTCTTGGCGCGCACGAAGTCGTAAGGGGTCAGGGACGTCTCTATCCGCTTGGTGAGCAGGACTTTCGGTTTCTTGGCCGAACCGGCCTTCTTGCCGAATTCCTCTATGCTCACGGTCTCCAGGTACATGCCGCCCTCCTGCAACCACCCGCCCGAGTCGGCTTCGATTGTCCTGTTGAGGGCGCCGTCGCTGGTAAACTCCATCACGCAAACGCGCGACATCGTGTGCGTGGAGTAATCGTATCTGCCCACGAAGATCACTGCCTTCTGATCGGCGTCTTTCAGCAGGAAAGGTCCGGAGACCCTCTCGTCCATCTCTTGATCGAGCAGCTCCTGTTCTCTGAAAGACCACGGCACGACGTTCTCCCTGGTCCAGAGAACCAACGTGACCACGGGCACCGTGCACAGAAAAATGGGGAGGATGACGCGATGCACGCTTATCCCGGAGGCCTTCAGGGTGAGCAGCTCGCCGTCGCGTGACATCCGCACCAGCATCAAGCCGGCCGCCAGCAGCAACAGGGGAGGAACGGTGTCCAGTATGTGCGTGGGAAACTGAAGGGCATAGTAGATGAGAAGCCGGGGGAGCGTCTCCTCAATGGCCCCCTTCTGAAGATGGTCTATCCGCTGCAGAGCATCGAAGCTCACGAAAAGGCCGAAGATGACAAGATGGGCGATGACGAAGCGCAGCAGGAATCCGCAGGCAACGTAGCGGTCAATTCGTTTCATGGGCGCCCGCCGTTAGTGGGAGCGGCACATGACCGTGCCGCCACCGGCGTTCTCGTTCGAGGGCAACTGTTGGCAACCGCCCCCGGCCTTCGCCAACAGCTTGGCATCTGCCTCAGTCCTCGTACGGCACCTTCTGCTCCTCGCCACTTCTGGAGGCGCGCTCGGCCAGTTCCAGCACGGCTATCACACGGCGCGCACTCTCCGGGGTGACCGGCACCGGGGCGTCTTCGATGAGGTGGTCGGCGAGCATCTCATAGTAACTGGCCCAGGTGGATTCATAGTATTTCACCTGGAAGCTCGCCATGCGGTCGTTCACACGGGTGTACACCGTGAACTGGCCCCCGCCGCTGTCCACGATCGCACCCGTCGTGCCGAGGATGTACCACTTGTTCTTGGGGGCCGCTGCGATGCTTGAGACCTGCACGTGCGCGACGGCGCCGCTGTCGAAGCGGACGTAGACCTCGCAGTGGTCCTCGTTGCTCACGTGGTCCCAGACCCTCTTCTGGAACTGGCCGGTGACGCTCTTCATCTTCCCCGGCACCAGGTGCAACATCCAGTCCACGTAGTGAGCGCCCCAGTCGTGAAAGGCGCCGCCGCTGATCTTCTTGTCCGAGCGCCACCACTCCCCGGGCCGGCCGTATCCGCCGAAGTGAGTCTCCAGGTGGAACACCTCGCCGATGTAGCCTTGCTCGATGATGTCCTTCATGGCCAGGAAATCCCCGTCGTGCCGCCGGTTGTGGTAAACTGAGAGGGTCACGCCGGCCTTCTGCGCCGCCTCGATCATGCGGTCGCATTGCTCGATGGTGATGGCCATGGGTTTCTCTACCACCACGTGTTTGCCTGCCCCCAGCAGGCAGAGGGCCACCTCGGCATGCATGTTGTGCGGCACCACGATGCTGGCGAGTTGGACCTCCTCGTTCTTTGTCAGTTCCTCGACGCTCTCGTATGTCTCGATGTCGCCCAGGTCCTCTCGGGCGGCCTTCAGGCGGGACTCGTCCACGTCGCACACTGCAATCACCTCTATCCGACCGGTGGCCTTCATGGAGTCTGCATGCTGCTTGCCCATGTTAAAGCTCGGACCGTAGCCGACCACTGCCACCTTGACGGGTGGGATGAGATGCGGCATCAGGGCACTCCTGAGTAGTGGCGGAAGATGGCCCCCGCGCCGGGGTCACGGAACGGGGACCTCGTGCAAAGGACAAAGACGAGTGCAAGATATGATAATGGCTCGATCCGCGGCGTCAAACGAAAACGCTGCAAGGCGGCGTGGTCTCGGTTATAATGTCACGTAGGCAGGCCGCAGGAGGAGAGGCGACCGCCCTGTCCGGCGCTCCGGTGAGGGGCGCACGCGGCAGAGGAGGAAAGTCCGAGCTCCGCAGGGCACGGTGGTGGGTAGCGCCCACCGGGAGCAATCCCAGGGAAAGTGCCACAGAAAACATACCGCCCGCCGGAGTCTGCCTCTGGCGCACGAAGGCGAGTAAGGGTGAAAAGGTGGGGTCCGCCTCTGGCGGACTTAATGTAAGAGCCCACCGCCCCGGCGGTGACGTCGGGGGCACGGCAAACCCCACCCGGAGCAAGGCCCAATAGGGGAGCAGAGGTGGCCCGTCTCGCTATGACTCCCGGGTTGGCCGCTGGAGGCTGCCGGCAACGGCAGCCGCAGAGGAATGGTCGCCGTCCGCCTCGGGCGGACAACAGAACTCGGCTTACGACCCCCTGTAGCCTGCCTTGATAGTGGCCTCTTGAGCGTCGCATGAGAGAGAAGTCGCGGAGAACTGTGGTTATTTCCTACGCTCCGGGCTATGATGAGGTGTTCGCGCTCTAAGGGGCTATTGCGAAACCCCGTTCGTGACGAGGACGAGCGAGAAGCCCGAGGGCAAGGCGGCAGGCGCAAAACGCCGGAAGCGTGGCTGGACGCCACGTTGAGGACGTTTTGTGCCGACAACACAGCCATCGGGCTTCGCAGCCGGCCGCAGTAGATCCGGGTTTTGCAATAGCCCCTAAGGAGTGCGCAGTGTGAGGGCAAAGTCCTGAGGTGGATCGGACCGGCCGGGGAGGAACCAGCTCGTGAGCGTAGAGCGACTCTGGGCGCCGTGGCGCGTGGAGTACGTCAGGGAAATAGGCCGGGATGAGGACTGTTTCCTGTGCCGTGCGGCTCGCCGAGAGACTCCAGGCGGTGCGGCCGCCTGCGATGAGGACCGGACCAGCCTGGTGCTGTGGCGCTGCGAGACCTGTTTTGCGGTTCTGAACCGCTGGCCCTATAACAACGGCCACCTTCTCATCGCGCCGAACGAGCACAAGGGCGACCTCGTGGAGCTCACCGAGCGCGAGCTTGCCGACCAGATGGACATGCTCAAGCGTTGCGAGCGCAACCTCAGGAGCGCGATCTCGCCCGACGGTTTCAACGTGGGGCTGAACCTGGGGCGCACGAGCGGCGCGGGTCTGGCGGACCACGTGCACTGGCACCTCGTGCCGCGGTGGAACGGGGACACCAACTTCATGCCCGTGCTCGCTTCCACGAAGGTCATACCGCAGTCGCTTGAAGAGCTGTGGGAACTGCTGAGGCAGGTTGACGGCGAACGTTGACAGATGGGGGGGGCAGCAAGAACGTGTTGCGCCGGCAGCTCGAAGAAAAAGAGCTCTCCACCCTGGCCCCGTGGGGGATGAAAAGCGCCCGCTCTCGCGGGCGGGTCCATCCCGAACAGGAACATCCCTACCGTACCGCTTACCAGCGCGACCGGGACCGCATCATCCACTGCAGGGCGTTCCGTCGGCTGGAGTACAAGACCCAGGTTTTCCTCAATCACGAAGGGGACCACTACCGCACGCGCCTGACGCACACCCTGGAGGTGGCCCAGATAAGCCGCACGATTGCCCGGGCCCTCGACCTCAACGAGGACCTCAGCGAGGCTGTGGCTCTTGCGCATGACCTCGGCCACACGCCCTTCGGCCACAGCGGAGAGGAGGCGCTCCGGGAGGTGATGGCCGAGCACGGCGGCTTCGAACACAACCGCCACGGCCTCCGCGTGGTGGACCTGCTCGAGGGGCAGTATGCCGGCTTCCCTGGCCTGAACCTGACCCATGAGGTGCGGGAGGGCATCGCCAAGCACACCAGCCGGTGGGATTCGCCGAGTGGGGATGGTTTCGAGCCGGGCCCGCCGTTGCTGGAGGCCCAGGCTGTGGAACTCGCCGACTCGATCGCCTACGACAGCCACGACCTCGACGACGGCCTGGAAGCAGGCATCCTGAGCGAGGAAGCCCTGCTGGAGAGTTCGCTATGGTCGGAGACGGTGCACGCTGTGGAGAGCGGGAAGGCACCGCTGTCCAGCGAGCGGCGCCGTCGAGAGACGATACGGTTCCTCATCAATCTGCTGGTCACCGATCTGATAGAGAACAGCCGTGAGGAACTGCGCCGGCGCGGCATCGGTTCCCCGGAACAGGCGCGCGAACAGAACGGAGGCGCGCTGCGTTTCAGCGAATCTCTCCAGGCCCGCAAGAAGGAACTGGAGGATTACCTCCACGATGCGCTCTACCGGGACTACCGGGTCAGGACAGTGACGAACAGCGCGCGGCGATTCGTGAACGCCGTGTTCAAGGAACTGGTCAGCGACGTGCGCCAGTTGCCGCCGCACTACCAGAGGTGGGCAGACCAGGTGGGCGTGCACCGGGCTGTCTGCGATTATGTGGCGGGCATGACCGACCGCCACGTACAGGACCGCTACCTCCAGATGTTCCAACCCTATCAGAAACTCTGAGGCACCGAGTCGGAGGGCCTGGAAAAGTGCCGAGACTGGCCATCAAAGAAGGACCGGGCAGCGGCGACGCCTTCGAGCTGTTGCAAGGCACGGCGACGATAGGCCGGGACGCCGGGAATACCCTGCGTCTGGCCGACAGGACGCTTTCTCGTTTCCACGCTCGCATCACCCGGAGCGGGGGGGATTGCTACGTCAGCGACCTGGAGAGCCACAACGGCACCCTGGTCAACGGCGAACGCATCCGCCGAAAAAAGCTCAATCACATGGACGAAATCCGCCTCGGCAACGTCGTGCTCATCTTCCTGGAGGATGACGTCTCCGACGCGGACGTTCTTCTGCGATCCGAAGGGGCCGAACCTGAGATCACCCAGACAGTGGACATAGGGGATTCATCGGTCCTCCTGCTTGGCAGCGGGGCGAGCCGCAGCGAGCTGGTCATCTCCAATCAGCGACTCGTAGCCCTTACGGAGCTGGCCCAGGCCGTGGCATCGGTCAGGGGCCTGCCGACCCTTTTCGATCTGGCCATAGACAGCGTGAACCGGACGCTGGATCCGGACCGCACCCTGCCGATCGTTTGCCGGGAGGACGGGGCTCTGCTGCCTTACATCCGGGCTAAGAGCGGATTCGACCGAGGGGTAGAAGGAGTGGGCATCAGCAAGAAGGTAGTGGAGCACAGTCTGAAGAAGGGCGTTGCGGTGCTCAGTCGGCGTGCTTTCCGGCCCGGAGCTGCCCGCTGCAAGGGCGGGGCGGAGGCGCGGCAGATTACGAGTGTGCTTTGCGCCCCCCTGATCGGGGGAAGGACCCACGGGGTGATATACTGCGACAGGGTCAACCGGGCGGATGAATACGAGCGCGCGGACCTGCAGCACCTCTGTTCGGTCGCGGCCGAGATCGCGGCTGCCATGGAGAACATCCGCGCCTACGAAGAAGTGGCGGCGAGGGCGCGAAACCTGGAAAGGGAGGTACAAGGCCAGTACGACCTGCTGGGGCAGAGCCCCCCGATAAGAGAGGTTTTCCGATTCATCCGAAAGGCCGCCCCCACAGGGGCCAGTGTGTTGATCTGCGGTGAGAGCGGCACGGGCAAGGAGCTTGTGGCTCACGCCATCCACTTCAACAGCCCCCGCAGCAAGGGCCCTTTCGAGCCGGTCAACTGCGCCGCCATGAGCCAGAGCCTGATCGAAAGCGAGCTGTTCGGGCATGTGAAGGGGGCCTTCACCGGCGCAATCCACGACCGCCTGGGACGCTTCGAGCTCGCCAACAAGGGCACGATATTCCTGGACGAGATAGGCGCCCTGCCTTTGGACTGCCAGACGAAGCTGCTGCGCGTGCTGGAAGAGGGAACGGTGCGGCGCGTAGGGGACGTGAAGGACCGCAAGGTGGACGTGCGGGTTATCGCGGCTACCAACGAGGACCTGGACGCGGCCAGGGAACAGGGCCGCTTCCGAAAAGACCTCTTCTACCGGCTCGACGTCCTGCGCACCGACCTTCCCCCCCTGCGGGAACGCGACGAAGACATCGAGCTTCTGGCGCATCACTTCCTCGCCGAGTTCAGCGAGAAGTGCGGCCGCATCATCAAAGGATTCGATCCTGCCGTGAGGGAGGTCTTTCACAGTTACCCCTGGCCCGGCAACGTGCGGGAACTCAAGAACGTGGTGGAGCGCATGGTCATCATGTGCGAGGATGAAATCCTGACGCCAGAGCTCCTTCCGGCGGAGCTGTGCGACGTGCGGGCTCGCAGCCGGGCAAGAGCCTCCGGGCCGAACTCGGCGGCCGAGCACGCTGCCGACCAGCTCCAGGAGATGCGGTCCCTCCAGGAGGTAGAAAAGCGCCACATCCTGAGCGTGCTTCGTGAGACCGGCGGCAACAAGAAGAAAACCGCCGAGATACTGGGGGTGGATCGGAGCACGCTCTACGCAAAACTGAAGCGCTACAAGGGCGGGTAAGTGTCCGCAGAGGCGAAGAACCGCCGACGGGGAATGCCCTTGTGTGGGAAAATACGTCATGCAAGACGCGCCCGTTGTGTGTGGGGTCCTCCTGAAGGGAATTTTGCCCTCCTCGGGGCATTCTGGGTTGGTGGATCCGGGGTGAGGGCGTTTCGGTCTTTCGTGATCCTGTTCGAGGGTCTTTCACTTACGTGCATCTGTATTTGTGCCTGCCGGCGCGCGGAGAACGCGGTTGTTTTTCAGCGCCGGGCGGCTATAATGCAAGGGGTAGTTGTTGGGGTATCGTTTTGTGTCCGCCGGCGCGTTAGCGGGACCGGCGGAGGGAGGTCCAGCGGTGGTGATTTGGTTCCTGCGAGCGCTCTTTATCATGGCGGCGGCAGCAGCCGGCAGCGCCTTCGGCAGCGACTTTCAGAAGCCCCTGGTCGGGATCGTTTGCGGGCTTCTGGGAGGCGGCGTCATCGTCGTTCTGGAGGCGTTGATGAGCACCCGCCCCTTGGCGCTCATCTCCTCGGTCGTATTCGGGACGCTGGTTGGTCTCCTGTTCGCCGCGCTGGCTCAGAGGGTTGTGCTGCTCGTGTTGAAGCCTTTCAAGGACTCCGTTTTGCAGGAGGCTTTCGAGCGCGATCTGGGGCTTGCGTTGATTGTCATCTCGATCTACCTGGGTGTGGCGTTCCTGTACCAGACGCGCGATAAGTTCCGCACGGTCATTCCATACGTGGAGTTCCGCCGGGAGGAAAGGGGGGCCCGGCCCATCCTGCTGGATACCAACGTGCTGGTGGACGGGCGAGTTGCCGAAGTGCTCGGCACGGGCATCGTTGACGGACCCATTCTCGTGCCCCAGATCGTGCTGCGGGAACTTCATAAACTCGCCGACTCGGAGGATAGGATCAGGAAAGAACGCGGCCTGCTCGGGATGCGCATGCTCGAAGAAATCCGCAAGAACCCCCGGCTCGAGGTTCGCATTGGGGGAACACAGGCAGATTCTGGGGAGCCGGTGGACGAGAGGCTGGTCCAGATTGCCAAGAAACGCAACGCGCGCATAATGACCAACGACTATAGCCTGAACCGTGTGGCCTCCCTGGAGGGGCTCGACATCATCAACCTGAATGAGTTGTCCAACGCCCTCAAACCCGTCGCACTGCCCGACGAGCACCTTTCGTTGAAGCTTTTGCGCGAGGGCGAGCAGCCGGGTCAGGCGGTGGGCTACCTCCAAGACGGCACCATAGTGGTGGTGGAGCAGGCCCGTCGGTTGGTCGGCCAGGAGGTCGACATAGTCGTCACCAATACGATCACCCGCGACACCGGCCGCATGATCTTCGGCCGGTTGGCTTCAGCCTCCCCCGACAGCACCAGGAGGCCGGCCAGACGATCCAGCAGAGGCAGACCCGGCTCAAATGCCTGACAGTGCTCGTCCCACTCCCCGCCGAGAGCCTCCGGGCCAAACCCGTTCCGCAGAGCTCAGCCCCTTCAGTGCGGTAGTTCCTGCTGCGGGTGGGAGCGACCGAATGGGAGCAGGACTGAGAAAACCCCTTCTTTCTCTCGATTCCATTCCGATCCTCTTGCACACGCTCTGCCGCCTGAAGGCCGCCTCCGGATGCAAGGAAATGGTGCTCGCCGTCCACCCGCTGGACCTCGTCTTCTATACTCCTGAGCGGCGAGAGAGTTTGCGGGCGGAGTTCGGCGTAAAGGCGATCGTTGCCGGGGGCGCAACCAGGCAGGAAAGCGTCCTGACAGCGCTGGAGGCCACAACCACCGGCTTGCCCCTCGTGCTCATCCACGATGCCGTGCGGCCCCTGGTGGAGGTCGAGCTTATCGAGCGGGTCGCCCTCCGTGCCGGGGAATGTGGGGCGGCCCTGGCTGCCGTGCCTGCCGTCGCTACCATTAAAGAAGTGGCTCCGGACGGTCACGTCCTGCGCACCCCGCCGAGGGAGTCCGTCTGGATGGCTCAGACTCCCCAGTGTTTTCGCAGGGAGCTCATCGTGCGTGCGCACCGTCAGGCGCGACGCGATGGGTTCGTCGGGACGGACGACGCCTTGCTCGTCGAGCGTCTGGGCCATCGCGTCGAGGTGGTCGAGGGCAGCCCGGAGAACCTCAAGATCACCACGCCGACAGACCTGGCCGTTGCGGAAACGCTCCTGCGCCGACAGAGGGAGCAGGGGGTGAAAGCCGCAGAGGTTCCGGTTCGCTACGGGAAGATCTTTCCGGAATGCGGCGCGAGGCAGCGCCTGATGTGAAAGGCCCCACGAGATGTCCCTCATCGGCACCGGAAGGTGGGGGGGATGGCCCTGGCGCCAGGACGGATGTGTGCCGGTTGCCCTCGCCCGTCGCCGCGGGGACACGTTCATACGGAGCGAAAACTCTTGTCTCCTTTGAAAAGGAGCTTCTCCCATGCGTGGATATGAGGCGGTGGCAGCAAGGCGGTCGGTGCGTCTCTATGCGGCGTCGGTTGTCGGAGTGCTCTGTTTCCTGGCGGCGGCCGCCGCGCAGCCGCTCAGCCCGGAGGCTCTCGACCGGCCCCTGGAGCAGATCCTGCCGGAGCGGACACTGCTTTACGTCTCGATCAGGAACCCTTCCAGGCAAGAGTCTTTCCGGGAGTCGGCCCTGGGCAAAATCGCCCGGGACCCGGAGATGAAGGCGTTCCTGGACGACGTCAAGCGCGAGTATTCGCGCCTCCTGCACCTCCACGGCCCGGATCTCCCCGTGGCCCCGGAACTGATCGAAGAGTTTCTGAGCACCGAGGTGTCGGTGGCGTTCACCGGGATGCAGATGAGTGCGCAGGGAATGCCTGAGCCGGGCCTGGTGGGTTCGGCGGTCATCCAGAGGCCCCCCGCCGAAGTGGAGGGTATGCTCCAGGCGATCCTGCGCAAGCTCACAGGCGGTGGCGGAGGCGCGGCCGCAGGGCCGGCCTTCGAGCATAGGGGAACCACAGTGAAGGCGCTGATGGTGCCACCCGTGCGGCTTCTCTACGCGTTCGCGGGCCGGCGCCTGCTGGTGAGCACCAGCGAGACGACCATGCGCGACGTGCTGGACCGGGCGGCCGGGGAGGGACGCTCGCTCGCCGACGAGGCTACGTTCAAGAAGGTGATGGCGCGGCTGGGCGGCTCCGGGGGAATGCTCTGTCTCTATGCCGACACGAAAGGCCTGCTGGAGCAGTTCGGGCCGGCCATGCCGCCCGTCGCAGGCAACGTGCTTCGCGAGCTGGGTCTCCATGAGGTCCGTGCGGTTGGCATGGCTTCGCGCTTTACAGACGGCGGCATCCGCGATTCCCTTTACCTATATGCCCCGGGCGAGCGCGGTGGAATCTTGCCGCCCGCCGGCAAGGAGGCGGATCTGTCCCTGCTCGGGTGGGTTCCAGAAGACGCCCAAATGATGTCCCTGTTCAGGCTCGACGCCGAGCGGACTTATGCGGCCTTCATGCAGGCTATCTCACAGGGCGATCCGAGCGCCTTTGACGAAATGGCCGCGGACATCGCCGAGGTCGAGGAACGCCTCGGCTTCCGCCTGCGCCAGGACCTGCTCGCCTCGCTCGGCGACCAATACCTGTTCTTCCAGGCCCCGCACGAGACGGTGTTGGCCGTCGAGGTGAAGGACCCGGCGAAGCTGGAGGAGTGCATCGCGAGTCTCGTGGAGGCAGCAGAGGGCAATGTCGTGCTGAAGCGCATGGACTACGACGGCGCCTCCATTCGCTGCGTGCGGGTCACCGGGGCGCCCGTGCCGTTCTCACCTTCGTATACCTTCCACAAGGGGTTTGTGGTCATCGGGTTGTATCCCCAGACGCTCAAGGGCTTCCTGTCCCGAATGAAACGTGCCGAGTCCTCCATCCTGGACAACGAGGATTTCAAGAGGGTCG
>JAUWZH010000192.1 GCA_030615435.1 Candidatus Brocadiaceae bacterium
CGGCACGTAAGGACGCGATAAAGCTGCTCCCGCGTCAAGTTGCTGCGGCTCCGGGTGCGGAGGAGCACACCGTCGCCTTGCAACCGGCCGGGCAGAGCCCGTCCTTTGCCGCGGGCTTGCTTCTCGCGCAGTAGGCTGCGCACGGTCTCTTCTGCAGCTTCATGTCTCTTTTAAATGGGAGGGGTTTTCCGGCCACAACCGGCGTTCTGCGCCGCGCTTGCCTGGGCTCCCCTTCGAGCTATCGTATGCGGCGCGCAAGTGCGCCGACGGGTCACTGTTGCTCTTTCTCTTCCTCTTCTTCCTCTTCCTGAGCCTTTTCAGCAGCCGGTTCTTCCTCCGATTTTTCCTCTTCTTCGGCCGCTTCCTCTTCTTCGGCAGCTTCCTCCTTCTCAGGCTCCTCTTCTTCCTCAATTGGCGGAGCAGGCGGCGCTTCCTCTTTCTCTTCGGGCAGAGCCCCTTCTTCGGGCTCTTCCTCGTAGATTTCGTCAATGTCTATGCGATCCACGTGTTTGCGCAGCAGAAAGCAGATAACCGTGTTCGCGGTGAAGAAGTAAGAGAAGGCGTAACCAGCCGCCACGCAGCGCGCGAGGAAGGCAATGACCAGGCACATCCAGGAAGCAAACCACAAGCCAACAGGACCGCCGGTGACGGGGAAGATGTCAGCCGCTACCCCGCTGCCGCCCACGTAGCCGACAAGGGAGGTTCCGAGCAGTCCGATGGAGACGGTTCTCACCATGGTGTAGACAAACAGCTCCGCGAGCCCGAACATGGCCGCCGTGGTCAGCACGCCGATGAGCAGGGCCAGGAACGTGTAGGAGACGAAACGGTTGAAACCCCACAGCAGGTAGCTGTAAGAGCTGCTCCAGCCCTCGAATGCGTCCTTGCCGCCGATGCTGATGGTGGGCAGCATCAAACCGAAGGTGAGCACTCCCAGCACTGCGATGAACACTATCACCACGGTGGCGGGCAGGATGAATATGGGCAGAGAGATTCCCATTATCCACGGGCCGATGACCGGTATTGATCCGATTAGGCCGATCACGACGCTGCCGAGGGCAAACAGGAATATCCCGAACAGGGGCGTGAGGGGCGCAAACAGGTAGGCTTTCCGCTTGGCCCGCACCATCTTCTTGCCATCCTGGAGGGTGGGGATGTCATCCCGGGCGTACTGCAGGGCTGTGAGCCGTGTGATAATTCCCCCGCAACTGGTCCATATCGCCAGCAGCAGGATGTAAAGCAACGCCGACAGCGCGAGATGGAGAATGCCGCCGTGGAACGGATTGAACAGGGGCAGCACCATGCGAAGGGACGCGAGGCCGCGGCCGCTCATCATGGAAAACAGAAGGCCCTCCTGGTGCCACACCTCGCCCCGCAGGCCGATTGAACCGTGCCCGTAGACCATAGCCATAATGACCAGAACCGCCACTGTGGCGACGGTCGCAATGAACCCCAGCCAGAGTTTCTTGGCATCCACCGCAAGGGAGTGTGTCCCTAACAGATCCCGCCAATCACCTTTGCGCTCTTTCATAGGTTCCTCTCTTTCTCATGGAGCCCTGGGAATACTCATGCAAAGAACTGCCGGGAAGTTTATAGGGCTTCAGAGGGCCTTGTCAACAGGAAAATCGGGTCAAGTCAGCCCCTTTCACCTCCTCGCTGCTCATCCTCCCCGCCGTCTTCCAGTCGGTCGGGCAGCGCCTCGACGATCCTGTGATCCTCCGCCAACCACTTGCCCAGATCAAGGAGCTTGCAGCGCTTGCTGCAGAAGGGGAAGAACGGATTGCTCCCCTGCTCGCAATACTGCACCACTTTCCCGCAGGTGGGACAGTCTATGGCAAGGTTTTCCTGTTTCATTGTCCCCGCGGGCACCGTTCGCGCTGCGCGAGAACCATGCCGTGCTTTCCCGGAGAGGCACTTACATGCGCGCCGTTTCTACATGGGTGCGCTCAGTGGCCGCTACTGTCCTTCCCGCTCGGATTGCGGCGGCGCGGCGGCGACGATGACCTGGGTCGGGCGCAAGAGTTCCTCTCCCAGAAGGAATCCCTTCCGCAGTTCCTTGATCACCGTATTCGGCGCTGCCCCGTCGTCGGGCAGTTGGAGCACCGCCTCGTGGTAGTTGGGGTCGAAGGGCTTGCCCTCCGCCTCGATAGTCTCGATGCCGAGCCCGTCGAGGATCGCGTAGAACTCCTTCTCTATCATGCGCACCCCCTCGGTGATTGACTCGGCTCCTCCTGCCTGCTCGGCCGCCTCGAGGGCGCGGGTCAGGCTGTCGGCGAGGGGCACCACCTGTCGGGCGAGCCGCCTGAGCGCTTCGTTCCCGGCGGCCTCCTTGATTTTTTCGATTCTCTTCTGGAGGTTCAGGTAGTCCGCCACGGCTCGACGCAGCCGCCTGAGGTATTCGTCCCGTTCCGCCGCAAGGGTCTTCAGCTCTTCGTATTCGGCGAAGCTGATCGCAACCGGCTTGCTCTCGACGCACTGTTCCTGTTCCTCGGCGGCGGTTTCCGCCTCCTGGGAAGCGGCCTGTTCCCCGGCCTGCGGCTCAGAAGCTGTCGGGCCTTGGTTCTCATGCGCATCCACGCTTATTCCTCCGCCGTGCGAAAAGGTCTCCGGTCAGTCCTCACCCTCGCTCTCCGGCGAATCCGCCATGTTGTGCACGTAATCCCTGATGCGTTTCAGGAAGCTCTTTCGCTTTTCGGAGACGTTGGAGCCTTCTATCTTGGCCATCTCCCTGAGCAATTCTTCCTGGCGCAGCGTCAACCTGGTCGGCACCTCCACGAACACTCGCACCAGCAGGTCGCCTCGCGCCCTGTTGTTGGGGTAGGGCAGTCCATGGTGCGAGAGGCGCAGGACCTCTCCGCTCTGCAAGCCGCGCGGTATGTTCACTTCGAGGGTCTGACCGCCGAGAGCGGGCACTTCAGCCTGCCCTCCGAGGGCGGCGAGCGAATAAGCGATGGGCAGCTCGCAGAGGAGGTCCGCCCCTCTGCGGCCGAAGATGGGGTGGTCCCTGACCACGATGTCGCAGTAAAGGTCCCCGCGCTCGCCGCCCGGGCCGGGTTCTCCCTCGCCCCGCATCCGCAGGCGCGTGCCTGATTCCACGCCCGGCGGGACGCGAATCTCCACATCGCTTCGGCGCTGCACCAGCCCGCTCCCGCGACACTCACTGCACGGGTCTTCGATGACCATCCCGCTGCCGCGGCACTGCGGGCAGCTCGTGCGCATCGCGAAGAACCCCTGGCGGCTCTCCACCTGTCCGTAGCCCCGGCAGTAGGAGCAGGTGATCGGCTGCTTTCCCGGGGCGCAGCCGGTCCCGCCGCACTTCTCACAGCGCTCCTGTCGAAGCAGGGTTACGGTTTTTCCCGTCCCCCCGGCGACGTCTTCCAGGTCGACCTCGAGGCCGACCCGAAGGCTTCGGCCCCGCGAACGGCCGCCGCCGCTCCTCTCGGGGCCGAAGAATTCCTCGAAGAGGCTTCCGCCGAAGATGTCAGTGAAAGCGCTGAAGATGTCGTCGAAGGAGCTGAAGTCACGCAGGCCGGCCCCGCGCAGCCCCGCCTCACCGTAGGTCTCGTAGAGGCGCCGCTTCTCGGGATCTCCCAGCACCTCATAAGCCTGCGCGGCCTCTTTGAACTTCTCGGCGGCCCCCGGATCGCCCGCGTTGCGGTCCGGGTGGTACTTCAGCGCGAGCTTGCGGTAGGCGCGCCTTATGTCCTCCTGGGAGGCGTTTTCCTCAACGCCGAGGATTCTGTAATAGTCTCTTGCCATAAGAACCGCCGGCGTGCCGAGCGTCAGGAGATTTATGCCATAGCGTTACATTCCGGGTTCCCGAGCTGGCCCCTGCGTGGCCCTCTCGCCGGACGGCACGCGCAGGCACTGCCACCCGGAAATCCGGAAGTCGAAAATATCCGGCCGCCCGGCGGTGACCAAGGCCGGCCTCAGCGCACGACGCCGGCCACCGGCTCCTGCTCCTCCTCGTCTTCGTCCAGCTCGGTGACCATGGTCTCGGTGCTGAGCATGAGGGCGGCGATGCTGGCTGCGTTTTGCAGGGCAATCCGTGTGACCTTGGTGGGGTCAATGATGCCGGCCTTGAACATGTCCACGTACCGGCCCGTGTTGGCGTCGAAGCCGATGTCCTTGCCGCGCTGGGACACCTCTGAGACCACCACGGCCCCGTTGTGGCCGGTGTTCTCGGCGATGGTGCTGAGGGGGGCTTCCAGGGCCCTGCCGAGGATGTCGGCCCCGAATTTCTCATCGCCCCGCAGGCGCTTGCGGCACTTCTGCACGGCGCCCTTGCAGCGCAGCAGGGCGGTTCCGCCGCCGGCGACGATGCCTTCCTCGGCGGCTGCACGCGTGGCGTGCAGGGCGTCCTCGACCCGGGCCTTCTTGTGGTTCATCTCGGCCTCTGTGGCGGCTCCCACGCGCACGAGCGCCACGCCACCGGAGAGCCTCGCCAGGCGCTCCTGGAGTTTCTCCCGGTCGTAGTCACTGGTGGTCTCCTCGATCTGGCGGCGGATCTGATCTATGCGGCCCTTGATGTCCTTGCTGGCGCCTGCGCCCTCGATGACGGTGGTGTCGTCCTTGGTCACCACGACGCGCTTGGCCCGGCCGAGATCGGCGAGGCCGAGGTTCTCGAGCTTCACGCCGATGTCTTCGCTGATGAACCGGCCTGCGGTCACGACGGCGAGGTCCCCGAGCATGGCCTTGCGGCGCTCGCCGAACCCCGGCGCTTTCACCGTGCAGCAGGGGAGCACTCCGCGCAGCTTGTTGACCACGAGCGCGGCGAGGGCCTCGCCCTCCACGTCCTCGGCCACCACCAGCAGGGGCTTGCTCGCGGTGGCGACCTTCTCCAGCAGCGGCACCAGTTCACGCAGGTTGCTTATCTTCTTCTCGTGGACCAGGATGTAGGCGTCTTCCAGCACCGACTCCATCCGCTGCGCGTCGGTCACGAAATAGGGCGAGAGGTAACCCTTGTCGAACTTCATGCCCTCGACCAGTTCGAGGATGGTCTCGGTGGCGCGCCCTTCCTCGACGGTTATCACGCCGTCCTTTCCGACCTTCTCGACCGCGTCGGCGAGCAGGTTGCCGATCTCGGGGTCGCTATTGGCACTGATGGTGCCGACCTGGGCGATCTCCTCCTTCTTCTTGACCGGCCGGCTCAACGTCGCCAGTTCCTCCACCACCGCTTCGACCGTGGCGTCAATGCCCCGCTTCAGGGCCATCGGATTCGCCCCGGCGCCGACCGCCTTCAGGCCTTCCCGATAGATCAGTTCGG
>JAUWZH010000361.1 GCA_030615435.1 Candidatus Brocadiaceae bacterium
GCGAAGCCGCAGCCCCACTCGTCGGCATCGGCGTTCTGGACCATCACCTCCAGCGACGGCACCCCCACCGCCTGCCAGCCGAGCAGGTAGGCGAGCGCCTTCGCGCAGGTCACGCCCACGCGAAGCCCCGTGAAGGAGCCCGGCCCTTCGCTGACGGCTACGGCGTCAATGTCCTCTTTCGCCACCCCCGCCTTCCTCACCACCTCGTCCACGCCGATCATGATGTCGCGCGCGTGGCGGCAGCCTTCCGGAGAGCGGTAGTCCCGCAGCAACTCTTCGTCGCGGCACAGGGCGACGCTGCCCCTCTTGCTGCTCGTCTCGATGCCGAGTATCAACATCTCACCGCTCCCGTTCAGCGCGCCGCAGGGTCCGGAAGGTCTCCTTCATCGCTTCCATGGCCGCTTCCCGTTCGCTCTTGCCCCGGGCGCAGTGCCTGACGTTTGCGGTCCACAGCGGCTCCTCGACACCTGGCCGGTGGCAGGAGAGGACGAATCGGACGGTCGCCTTTTGCGAAGTGAACTGGTACGCGTAACGCCACGTTTCCACCTGGGCGCTCAGGTAGCTCGTGCAGCCGAGTATGTCGGCGAACGCCTCGATCTGTGCGGCGGTGGGATTGAGCGTTGGCTCCAGTCCGGCCGCTTTCAGGCGCGCACTTACCCGCGCAGGCGGGATGACCTCCAGCCCGCCCTCCTGCCGGGCGAAGTAAGCCAGCAGATCTGCGAACTGCGCCCGGGCATTCGCGGGCTCGACGATTCCCCAGACGAACTTGTAGGACACCCCGGTTCCTGGGGGACGTGCGCTGACCCTCAAGACCGCCGTCTTGCCCTCCGGCATCACGGCGAAGCCGTCGTGCGGGCTCTGTATCCGGACTTTCGGTGAGGCGCTGCACCCCGTCACCCACAGGAGCGCCAGCACGAGTCCTCCGATGAGCATCCGGCGGTTCGTCATTGGTCTGTCCCTCCGAGGCCCAGCGGGGAAGTCTCGCGGTGCCTGACGAGGTGCCCAGGATCGGTGCGGTCACTATTATAGGGGCCTCGGCGGACCCCGACAAGCATCGCGAGCGCTCGCAGAGGGGGCGACCCTCAGTTGCGCTGGATAAGAACGCCCGGCGGCCTCGAGCACAGGGGCCGAATTCGATTGACAGAACCTCGGCGCGGCGATAAGCTTATAGTGCGTGATTGGTCTGAGCCGCCTCTCATCACACGCGATGGGGACGTGTCACCGCAGCGACTGGGCCCAAGCGTCGCCTGCGGGGGACGAATGGATGCTTTCGGGCTGTCCTTCCTGCGATCTTCTTACAGAAATGAGTGTCCATTGAACCTGGACGAACTGCGCAAACGCATTGATGACCTCGACAGGCGGCTCGTGGGGCTCATCAACGAACGGGCGCAGATTGCGCACAAGATCGGTGAACTGAAAGCCGAGAGCAAGGATTCGGTCTACAAGCCCCAGCGCGAACACGCCGTTTACCGCAATGCAGTGCAAGCCAACGAGGGCCCCCTGAGTGACGATGCCGTCAGGGCCATCTTCCGGGAAATCATGTCGGGCTGCATCGCCCTGGAGAAGTCGCTCAAGGTGGCCTACCTCGGTCCGCCCGGGACCTTCACGCACGCGGCGGCGCGCTCGAAGTTCGGCGACTCGGTCGCTTACGAGCCCGTCGGCTCGCTCCAGGAGGTCTTCCAGGAGGTCGAGCGCAGGCGCGCCGATTACGGCGTCGTGCCCGTTGAGAACTCCACCGAGGGTGGCATCCGCGAGACCATGGCCAGGTTCCTGGACAGTCCCCTGAAGGTCTGCGCCGAGATCATCTACGAGATCCATCACTCGCTCATGGCGAACTGCCCCCTGGAACAGATCGAACGGGTCTACTCCAGGGGGACGGTCTTTGGGCAGACGCGGCACTGG
>JAUWZH010000044.1 GCA_030615435.1 Candidatus Brocadiaceae bacterium
GGCGCTTACCATCCTGCGGCCGGCCGGCCGGGCCGAGTTCGGCGACATGCTTCTGGACGTAGTGACGGAAGGGGATTTCGTGCAAAAGGGCACCCCGGTGGAGGTGGTCGCCGTGCGCGGCTCCCATGTCGTGGTCAAACCCCACCATGGCGCCTGACGTCACCCGCTTCCCCACTTTCTGCGAGGCGCAGATGAGCGATCTTGGCTGGATCCTGCTCTTCTACGGCGTCGGGATCGCCGCGATGTTCATCGAACTGTTCATCCCGGGGGCGATCATCGGCATAACGGGCTTCGTGACAGTGTGCGGGAGCATTATCTACGCCTACACCAGCGGCCACGGAATCGTTGGCACCATCCTGGTGGGGACGACCGTAGCATTCATCCCGGTGTTCTTCATCCTCTGGAAGAACGTGCTCGGACGGGTGCTCTCGGTGAGGGATAGCGAGAAGGGATTTCGCCCCTCCACCGCCCGCCACGAAGAGCTGCTGGGAAAAGAAGGACATGCGGCTGCCCCGCTCCGCCCCAGCGGCACCGCACTCATAGAGGGCAAACGCTACGCGGTCATCAGCCGAGGAGAACTCCTGGCGAAGGGGACCCGCGTGAAGGTGATAGACGTCTCGGGGAACCGAATCACCGTCAAGAAGGTGTGAGCGCGGGCGGTCACCATGTCTTGGCAGGCGGGGCCGGCGCGACTTGACATGCCGCGGCGGGCGGCTTTAAAATGGCCTCCAGATGTGCGGTACGGCGTTCAGGTGAACCTCGATGAGCGGGGAAAATGGCGGAGGAAGATCACCAAGACAAGGGAAAGCCCCTCGGCATAAAGGGGCTTCTGGGTCTGGGCTTCGACGGGATTGACGGCCACACGAGGATTTCGCAGGGACCGAACTTCGTGCTCTATGGCGGCTCGAAGCAGACCCACGAGAGAATGCAGAAGACCGTTGTCAGGTTCAACGAGCAGGTAGACGAGCGGGGAAAGAAACTCGAAGAGATAAACCGCCGGGAACTCGACGAGATCGTCGAGGAAATCGGGCGCGACGTTTCGTAGCCAATCTCACCGGCACATCGGGCTGTGGAAGCCCGCCCTCCAGCAGCGTCCCTCCGAAAGGTCGCAGCAACTCGCGGGGTTTTCGTCTCTGCAGTGCTCGAGCACACGCTTCTGTGTCAAGCCGCGCAAGGCGCCAGGCGGTCGCGGGCGGCGCTGTCCAGGTTGCTCATCGCGAAGGTCGGCATGGCGGCGCCGACGCAAGAAGGGCCCCCGTCCTCGCACCTGCGCCTCGGAATGCTCAGACGGCCGGGCCACGCTCGCTCGGGCGGGCCGCCTCTCGTGCCGCGGGCGGGAAACGCACCATCAGGTCGGCCATCGTCATCAGGTCGAGCGCATTGTGGTGGAGGATCCTGATCATCTGCGCGGCGTCGCCCGTGCGCACGTAGGCATGATAGGCCGCAGGGATCTCGGCGCCGGGGATGTCGCCGGAGCGCAGCCGGCCGCAGATGCGGCTCTCGAGCGTCTGAAGCCTACAGTTCGGCAGCACGCCCCGCCAGATGCGCCGGCACTCGTGGAGCAGGTCGAAATGGGGCGGCTCATCCGCGAACGCCACTGCGTTCGCTGCGGCCCGCGTTCGTATGTAGGGCATGTCGAAGGACTTCCCGTTGAAGGTAACCAGCACCTTCTTCTCCCGCAGGACTTCGCCGACGAGCGAGATCGCGGCAGCCTCCTCCGAGTAGTCCCGCGCCAGGTACTGGCGCACCGCGAACCTGCCTTCCCCCCACTCCATCGTGCCGATGAGAAAAAGCGGCGTGCTGCCAAGGCCTGTGGTCTCGATGTCCAGGAACACCAGGTCGGCTGGATTCAGTCCTTGCGGCGGGCAGAGCTCCCCGAGGTGCCGCCGCAGGCCGCAGTCCTCCGAGTCGAGCGCGCGACGGAAAGCCTCGCCCACCTCGCCGAACCCCTCTTCCTCCTCGGCCGGCCGCACCTCAATGAGATAGGCCCGCCCGCCCTGCGA
This sequence comes from Candidatus Brocadiaceae bacterium, assembly GCA_030615435.1. Classification (GTDB taxonomy): domain Bacteria; phylum Planctomycetota; class Brocadiia; order SM23-32; family SM23-32; genus JAUWZH01. Next base: position 2,004 of record JAUWZH010000044.1, read on the forward strand.
GGCGCACAGCACCGTGCCCTCCACCGCCTGCTCCAGGACGACCGGCTCCCTGCCGACCCCATGATAAGTCGAAGGACCAGACCTTGCGCGTGCGAGGTCACGCCGGCAGACGATGGGCCGAGGCCGCTCAGGGACCCCACCACCCTCTCCGGGAGCACCACGGCGGCTCCCCGCCCGTTCCGGAGAAGCCGGGACCCGCCGGGACGATGTCCGCCGGTCAAGGGCATCGAGCCGTTTTCGGAAATCCCTCGGCTGTCCCATGTGCTGCCTTTCCCGGATCTGCCGGGAGGGATCAACGTCCACAGAGGCAGACTCCTGACACCAACACGGGTGCATTATATGCCGCGGCGGAGCCCGGATCAACGATGCCTTGCACGGCATTGACATCCGAGTTACGCCCCGTGCCTCCGGTATGGTATCATGACGCCGTGATAGCTGGGAAACCCCGGATGGATTGACCAGTAAGGCGTGCAACGCAGAAACAGTCAAATGAGGCACGGGGAGAGGATGACGTCGCGGGAGCGGCTGCTCAAGGCCCTCAACCACGACGCGCCGGACAGGGTGCCCATAGACCTCGGCGGGAACCAGACAGGCATCCACAGGGTTGCCTACGAGGCGCTCATCAAACATCTGGGCATCCAGGACGACGTGAGCATCATGGACCCCGTCCAGCAGCTTGCGCGTCCGTGTGAGACGCTGCTTGAACGCTTCCACGTGGATACCCGGTACATAGCAGCCGGCGCGGCCTCCGACTGGAAGGGCGGCATCGTCCTGAGCAAACGTGACGGCAGGCTCTGGCACGACCTGACGGACGAGTGGGGGGTCACCTGGTCTATGCCCGATGACCAGGGCTTGTTCATGGACATTTCCCATCACCCTCTGGCTGATGCCTCGATCGCCGACATCAAGGACCATCCCTTTCCCAGAGGTGACGACCCCGGTCGCTTCGACGGCCTGCGCGAGCAGGCATTGATGCTCAAGAACGAAACGCCCTACGCCGTCATGAGCGGAATCTCAGGGGTTGTTTACGAGACCTGCTGGTACATGCGGGGACTGGAGCAGTGGTTCTGCGACATGCTCAGGCAGCCGCAATTCTGCGAGGAACTCATCGAGCAGACGCTGAAGTACTGGATGGACTGGTTTCGCGTGTTCCTCGACGAGGTCGGCGACATCGTGGACGTCATCATGATCGGCGACGACATTGCCGGTCAGAACGGGCCTCTGTTCAATCCCGACATCTACCGCAGTATCGTCAAGCCTCGCCACAAGAAACTCGTCCAATACATCCGCTCGCGCACCGACGCAAAGATCTGGTACCACACCTGCGGCTCCTGCATCGAGTACATTCCCGACTTGCTGGACAACGGCATTGACGTTCTCAATCCCGTTCAGACGGGCGCCGCCAATATGGATCCGCGGGTGCTGAAAGAAACCTACGGAGCAAGCCTGGCCTTCTGGGGCGGCGGATGTGATTCTCAGCATGTTCTGCCCTTTGCCTCGGCAGATGAGATCACTCAGCATGTTCGCAAGAACGTGGAGGTGTTCAAGACCGGCGGGGGCTACGTGTTCAACAACATCCACAACATCCAGGCCGGTGTGCCGCCTGAGAACATCGTTGCCATGTATGACGCGGCATATGAATTCGGGTTCTATGACGAGTAGCATGATCGCGCCGTCGAACACGCCCGGCACACAACTCAGGGACCACGGGAACCAGGGATGCTTTCAAATCCTGAATTCAGGCGCAAAATTCTTCTTCGGTCTGCCACCTGCCACGCTCCCAGCCCAGAAGGATCCAAATGGCTTCGGCTGCTTCGTTTCCTCCAGAACAACCGCTCCGATTGCTACCGGCTGCAGCGACAGTTGCCGGGCGGGTATGTCCCCGCTTAGGTCCTACGCCGTTTCACGGCGCACGAATAGTGTGGGTAGAGGCAGCTTTTCAAGCACCTTCGGACCCTAATGCTTGAGAATGCTTCATTCGTATATGTCCCTAATTTGCCCTATAGTGTTTGGCCAATACGTAGATGGAGAGGGCGCGGATTTGCCAGTTGAGACGTTTCTCGGGAACTTTCTTCCGCAACCAATTCTGTTTGAGCTGTTCCAGGTCAATTGTCTTCTTTAGAGTCTCGGGCCCAAGCTTGACAACGTGCTCTTGAACATCCTTTCCGATGCCCACAGTCACGCGGCCAACATCGAACGGGCCACGTTCTCCATGCCACAAGAAAAGCTCGTAAACGCCTGGTATCAAGTTGACTTCAAACTTGCTATCCTCATCTACTACAGCATAAGCGCTGTCAAGCGCCCAATGGTCTTCCCCTTCGATCGCTGCTATCGTCAGCCGCTGCCCCCTAAGGTCTAACTCGAAAGATGCTGCGATGGTTCCTTTGACCGAAACGGCTTGCGGCAGTGTAAAATCAATTTGAGCTTCGCGCTCTACCTCCTTACTCAGAAACACTGCAGGACCACTTGGTTTCGCACGAACTCTAAATACGTATTTCCCTTGTCCCTCTTTCAGCACGATCTCGTACTTCCCATCCTTGCCTGTACCAATATGCATAACACGTCCAGATCGCAAGTGAAGTGCGTAAACTTGAGCCCCAGGCACTGGCTTCCCGCCATATTCTTTCACTTGGCCGCGAACTGCAGGTAGTTTCGATACGACTATCCTGAGGGACCGGGCATCCCCATCTATTGAAAACGTTCCCTGATAAGGGGCATAACCCTGTTTTCTTACTCGGACCGAATACGCGCCCGGGGGAACTCTCGCGAAGGAAAACGTTCCGTGTTGATTGGTCTCGCTCTTGTACCGCCCCTTGCCAGCAATCACGACATTGGCTCCCGCGCCGACCGGGTGTCCTTCTCCGTCGACGACTTCCCCTCTTACTTCCACGGCCTCGGTGGCTTTCCCCCCGCTTTCCTTAAGGGTCAAGACTGCCGTCTGAAGTTGGTCGTGTTTGTCGGTTACAACGACTCGTCTCGTGCCCACTAGTGAGATTCCAGGAGAGTCGTCGAGCATGGCGATGTAGACCCCAGGCTCCAAATCATAGAAGGCGGCCTTGAATTTGCCGCTCGGATCTTTCTTGACATGTGCATGCTTCTCCAACTTCGAGGTACCTCGGCGTTTCACATGCTCTTTCCCTTGTGGTGCCACCCTTCTCTCCTCAAATGTCCAACCCCGATCATCTTCAATCCAACGGCTTGTAATGGTTCCTTCCTCACTGTGCTCGGTCCGGGCACCCTCAAACCAACCATCAGGCCGGCTCTGAAGCGTAAGCGCTAAGACGGCATAAGCCGACGGAGCTGATCCTCTTAATTCGACCTCCAAAGATTTCTCTTTACGCTCGACTTCCCACACATATTGTCCGTTCAACTCTTCTGGCCTAAATGCATCGGATTCGTAGGCCCTCATCGGACCGTACCTGCTTGTCCGATCCAGCTCTAATCGGTATGTGGCACCAACGCGGTGAGGTATTCTGCAGATAGCGAGTCCTTCGAGGTTTGTTCGTACGACCGTAAAATCGGAGGGCTGCCCATTCCAGAACTGTCGCAACACAAGCTTTTCGTCTCCGAGCGCCCTTTTCTGAGCCTTTGCGAGCACCAGAACAGCAAACTCCACCAACTCCACGGGCGCCCTCTCTGCCACCAGCTTGACCTCAAATTCCTTCTTATCTCTCGGAAAGTCAAACTCAATGCGCCCCTGGTAGAGATTCTCGGGGCGGAACAAGCGAACTTCCAGCGACAACTCGTGCTTTACTCCAGTTCGTACACCTGGCTTCACGAAGGTGCCATCGTTTTCTACCCTCACTTCGTATCGCCTGCTTCGCTGGGTACCTTCGTGAACCCACCTCCCCGTGAGGATCACGTTGCCTAGTGTCCTCTCTTCTCCCGTTAGCGTAAAGTACACCACAGTCCCCTCCAATGTCGCGTCCTTCGTGCCCGCTGTAGCGCCGACAGCGGCGATCATCGCCCACAAAATGTGGCACAATAGGCAACCGGAGAATACGAAGTTCCTATTTGTCATGGCAATTCTGTTCCTGAGTTTCCGGTAAAAGAGCGATTTAGGCATTTCCGTTTCGTTACCATGCCGGTAAGCTTGCTTTGTCGAGGATGCCGGCTTGGCTAAGGCGCTATTGCAGTTTTCCCATTTTCCGCTATCGCTGCAGCGTCCCGACCGATACAGCCTCAGTGTATTGCCCTTGCCAGTGCCTGTCAACACTTTTCCACGTCTTCCTGCGCGCTAATCAACGCCTTATGGCTTCCTCTGCCCCGGGACCGCCGTGATGACAAGCCTCGTTGCGCCTTTTGGACCAGTCTCAGGGCAGATCTACGCCGCTGGGCTTCTTTCCAGGAGTCTGTTGGGGAAGCCACCCGCCAGGAACGTTCAGCATTTGAACTCTGCACCGTGCTGCCTTGAGGGGTACTGCGCCAAACCACCGGTCGGGAGATGTCGCAACGCCTTCTGAGTTAGCAGCCCATCGGTGCAGGAACTAGCCTGCCCGCCGTTGAAACCTGCTGCGAGGGCGTTATCATAACAAGAACCGAAGGCAAGTCGCTCGGAGCACTCTCCCGTTTCCGGGCGTCCTTTGCTGTGGGCGCGGAACTGGCATTTGCCCCGATTGTGACAGCCCGGGAGGAGTCCTTTTCGGTTTCAAGCCGACAGCACCTGGTGAATCGTCGGGTTGAAGCATTGTGAGCGCAGGAGGTCATGAGTCCACCCGCCGGAAAGCCGAACATCGTCTTCATCTGTCCTGATCAGCACCGGGCCGACAGCATCGCCGCATACGGCAACCCGGTCTGCCAGACGCCGAACCTCGACCAGCTCGCGCAGCAGGGTGTGCTCTTCGAGCGGTGCTTCGCGCAGAACCCGGTCTGCATGCCCCAGCGTTCGTCCATCATGACCGGGCGCCTGAGCCGCAACCACGGCGTGCTCACGAACGGCATCCCGCTGCGTCGGGACATGCCAACCCTCGCCGATATCCTGAAGGCCGACGGCTACCGCACCGCTGCTTTCGGCAAGACCCATCTGACCCCGCAGGAGGACGGCGTGCCGGAGGCGCCGCACTACGGGTTTGAGCACCTGGACTCCGTGGAGGATTGCAGGGTGGGGCCGTACCTGGAGTGGGTGCTTTCGGAGTTCCCCGAATACGAGGGATACATCATCGGGACGCTCTTCAATCTGCCGACCAACGAGCAGCATTGGAAGGGCCGCCGCGATTTTCGCAAGGAGTACCTTCAGGCCCGCCGGAAGCACGTCCAGCCGCTGGAAATCAGCGACACCTGCAACTGGGGCTACGGTCACTACTCGCCCCTGCCCGAGGAGGCGCACCACAACAGATGGATCGCCGACCGGGTGCTGTCTTACCTTGAGAAGGGCGATTCTTCCAAACCGCTGTTCATGTGGATCGGGTTCGTTGATCCCCACAATCCGTTCGATCCCCCCGAGCGGTTCCGGCGGATGTACCCGCCGCAGGAGGTGGACGAGCGAATTCACCGGGATGGCGAGGAGGACCTCTGGCCGCCCCACACGCGCGCGTTCAGGGAGTACTACAGGTCGTTCACCGAGAGCGATTGGCGGACGCTGCGCGCGCTGTACTACGGATCCGTCACATTCATGGACCAGGAAATCGGGCGGATCATTGCAGCCCTGGAAGAGAAGCTGGACATGGAGAACACCATCCTGGTGTTTGTCGCCGACCATGGAGAGATCCTCGGCGACCACGGCATCCGCGGCAAGACCGCCTACCACTACGACTCCTGCATCCGTGTGCCGCTGATCTGCCGGTGGGACGGCCACTGGGCGGCGGGCGCGCGGGAAAGCGAAATCACGGAGTCCACGGACCTCGGCCCTACCCTTCTGGAAGAGGCGGGCGTGCACCACAACACCCTCATGGAAGGTCGGTCCTTCGCGCCGCTCCTGAGGGGCGAGGAGTGGGAGGAAGCCCGGGGCCACGCCTATTCCGAGAGTTACGCGGGCGGCCCGGAGGACCCCACGCCGGCGCCGATCACCTGGGCCAAGACCATCCGCACCGACCGCTGGCGCGCCACTTTCTACCCCAGCGCTGACTACGGCGAGCTTTTCGACCTGAGAAATGACCCGGAGGAGGTGCACAACCTCTGGTTCCGCCCGGAACACCGCGAGGTCATCGAGGAACACCGGCGCATCCTGCTGGACCGCCTGGTGATGATGGACTACCCTATCGCTCGCCCCGAAAGGGCAGTGTGAGAAAATGCCAAGAGGCCAACATCCGCCCGCCTTCCAAGCCTGACGTGCTCTTGGCGCCCGGGACTGCTATCCCCTGGCCTCGACTGTCGTGAGGACTTGACTTCCCTGCGCGGGCTGAAGGACGAACATTTGCGGCTCCACTTTCGCCGGCTCGTAGTAATGACGTTCGAGCTCGCGCAGGAGGCTTTCCACACACTGATTCCTGACCAGGACCATCACGAACCCGCTCAGCCCGACGCCCGCGAGTTGAGCTCCCAACACCCCGGGGCATCTCAGCACACAATCCACCACACGATCAATCTCGGGCCTGCTGCTCCCGTACGCGCCCGGCTGCTGCCAGAGCGAAGCCCCGGACTCTTCCAGGGGCTGCAGAAGCGAAGCTGAGCGCTCCACAAGCGAGTCCATGAACTCGTCGGTCGCCCTGCTGTCAAACGGCATCGGATCAGGCGTCCAGCGCACGCGTCGGTCGCCGTCGTGGGAGACGTTCATCATCTCTCCCAGCGCCGAAGCGTCGCCGTCCCCCAGGACTCGGCCAGCCCTGCGGGCGCGCTCGCATTCCGCCACGCCGTACAGGGCGACGTCCCGCAAGGGGAATTCCTGCTCGCCAAGTGTGAGTCCTGCCAGACACCTCGCCACCCTCCGGTGTTTTCGGGCCAGGCCTTCCGCCTCTTCCGGTCCAATACGGGTCGGCACATGTTTCAGAAGGTGATACAGGGCAGGCAGCGAGATCCCGAGTCCCTGAGGGCTGACATCCCGGAGATGCCTGATGCGGGGGGCAAGCTGGGGGGTCTTCTCCCTGATGATCTCACTCGACATGTGGAGACAAGCCACCCGCACCTGGTGGCGCTGCGCACTGCTTTGCACGTCTTCATCCGACAGAGCCGCGTTGCAGACCACGATCGCGCAGTCCTCCGGGAAAGGGTGCCGCCCCACCTCTTCAAACGGGAAGAAGGAGAAGCTCACCACTTCACGCTCCCGAGCCAGCTTTATGGCGGCGTGATCGGCGCTCGCTCCGCGTGTCCCCGCAAACCATTCGCCCTCGCCGCACAGGTCCACGAACTCCCTGGGGCGAACGTTCAGCCCGTTCAGCTCCGCCAGCGCCTCGGCCACCGCCACAACGAGCGCCGAAGAGGAACTCAGCCCGGCCGCCACGGGGATGTCACCGCAGACGAAAGCGTCCATCCCACGCAGCCGCCTGTCCCTGAAGCGGTGCTGCAGGCGCAGCGCGGCGCCCTTGGCGTAATTGGCCCAGTCGCCCTCCCCGCTGGCGGTCATGCGCTGGATGAACTGTGAGTCGAGAGTGCGGAGCCAGTCCTCCCAGACTATGTCGGTCGTCAGCTCCCAGAACGCGAACTGGCGGCGCGGGTAAGCTCCCGGATCGCGGTTCCACAGGTTGACGTGGTCATCGTCCCTGGGCGAGGCAGCCACCACGATCTCACGGTCAATCGCCATCAGGTTGCACATGCCTCCCTGGTGGTCAATGTGCCGTCCCATCAGGTTGACGCGGCCGGGCGAACGGGCGACGATGCAGGGCCGCTCGCCGCCGATCTGCTCCGCGAGTTTTCTTACGGCCTCCGCGAGCAGGCTCTGCTTTTCACGTCCCTCGAACCAGTTGATCCAGCGCTCCAGTTTGGGGTAACGCACCCTCTCGAGGGTGCGCGCAGCGTGGACTCGCCTCACCTCTTCCAGCTCTTCCAGGGTGTTGAACGCCATTACGTCATTCGCGTCCTTTATCCGGAAAAGCCCTACGCTCCTGCCCTTCGACACCAAGTACTTGACCGCGTCGGTGAAATACAGCTCTCCCTGCACGTTGTCCGGGGCGAGGCTGAGGACAGCCTCCCGAAGGACCTCAAAGCGCCCGGCGTAGACGCTGAGGTTGCACCACTGCGAGGCCACAGCATCCTCCAAGGAGAACGGACCGGTTCCGACCACGAGCTCCTGCGGGGCCTCCCCGGCGGCCGCCAGCATTTCGTCTCGCGAGACCGCTTGGCCGGCATCCTGGGATAGAAGGGCACTAAGAGCGGGGAAATATACGGCCAGTTCAGCGGCATCGGGGAAATGCTCGGCGGCCAGCTCCGCCAGATCGTGCACCGTCGTCCGGCGTTTCTCCTCAGCCAGGGACCTCAGGGCCTTGGTCAACTGCTGCACCTTGATGTCCGGAACCTCCACAATGCCTGCAACCACGCCGTTGCGCGACACGATGCGGCCGCTGACCGGGTAGTGCCGGCTTGATCCTGCTACGAGGCAAAGGTCCAGGCGGGACCCTGCATAGGTTTCCATCAGGCCCCTGATCACCTCCGGGGCCACCACTTTGTCGCCAGTGCATATCAGCACGTGCTCCGGAGCCCCGATGCTGGCCAGAAGGTCCATGGCGCAGCGCACGGCGCCCCCTGTGCCGTTCCGCTCGCTCTGGTAGGCGAAGAGCACGTCTGACCTGCTGCGGCGCACCTCTTCCATGACGCTCTCGGCACGGCAGCCGACCACCACCACATGCCTCTTGATTCCCGCCTGCTCGTATGTCTCGAGGGCGTTCTCAATTACGGACACGGGGCCGACCTTGCAGCACGGTTTGGGAGGCATGTCGCCGGGCATCCGGTTGCCCGCCCCCGCCGCCAGCGTCACTGAGCAGGCCTCTGAGGTCATGGGCACGCTCCTCCCGGACGATAGGTTTCGATCAGTCAAGGTTTGCCTCTCTCGAACAAGCGAAGCTGCCTGCCCGTGGAAACGACCTCACTGCATACATAAACGTACACACCTGGCGAAATCGAGGGCCGGCCCATGACCTCCCAGCCCAAGACACGCTCCAGACAACAACCGATAGTCTATTAGAAACAGCCAAGGCTTTCAATCAAGCAACTTAGGCCGATTGACTGTTCCCCGGCCGGCTGCGATAATGAGCCTCATGTGTCCGGGGTGCGGTCAGCGGAGTAGCGAGGTGATAGCCCTGTTCCGCCTCTGCATCAAGGGCTTTCGTCTGTCTCGCCCTGAAGCTTCTCAAGTTTGAACACGACCGGTCTGTAGTCGTCGGTGCAGCATGTGACAAAGATGTCCTGGCCGCCTCGCGCCATGCCATAGACAAGTTTCTGCACGTCAGTCCATGCCCAGCCGCAGAAACCCTCCGGCATCTCCCACGGCGCCTCCTTCGATGTGACGAACTCCTGCCCGTCCCGGAACTGCGTGCATGGCGTCCAACTCTCAGGCTGTCAGGCGTACTTGTCCACGAATTCCTTGTGGAAGAGCCTCTTCAACACGGTGCTCCTGACTCGATGTTTTTTTCGGGCGTGGCACTTCGGACATAGTAACCTCCTCCCTTCAGTCTGGCCCTACTTCGCCCCCCGCAAGGCTACGAAGGGCGCCCATCCTCCTTCACTCCCGTTTCCTCGCCTGAATAGGGCCACAGGAGCGCGGAATGGACTTGTCCTCCGTAGCCCTCCTATGCCGAAGGCTTCGAAGGGCGAAGGAGGATGGTCGGGGTAACTGGCATTCGTTTGAACGCGCGCTTGAGGAGTTCCTGCTCGGTGTTCAAACTTTCTTACAATGCCAAAGGTTGGTCTTGCCAGTTGGCCCAGATCTGCCGCTCGGAACCGCACATTGTTTCTCAGTGGCTCATCAACTGGCACCTTCTTAATACCTGTGTCTGTATCTGCTCCGAAATCCGAGACGAAGGGTCGATCATGCCGCCCTTTATCAACGTAATGACCGCTGATATGACATCTCCGAGATAATGGCGCGCCCTCGAAGCCTCCTCCAGCCTATCTTCTTTCCGGCCGTGGGCGGCGGAGCTTCTTTTGTCATAGATCTTCCGAAGCTCTCTGGCCATTGTCTCGGCATCATCGGAGCAGCTTGCCAGGAGAGCAGCGCCGTGTAGGCCAAAGCGATAACGGATTTCTCCCGCAGTTGGCACCAACAAGCCCTCCAGACCAATGACAGCATCCAGTAGCACGTCCCTGTCGATGCTTGCGAGGCAGCTGCGCCCCCAGTACCAGAAGGCCTGCTGTAAGTCTGGCGATTTCTCGCGCAGCCCAATTGCTTGACCAATCAGACTCTTAGCCTGGCGCGCCGCATCGTCAGTCATTTTGTACACGGGACCTTCGTCTTTCTGCACCTCTCGCCTGAAGAAGTTAAGACCAATAGGGGTTAACTGCCCTCCGAGCATGTGCTCATAACTGACAGTTCCTTCGATTAACGAGTCTGACTTATCCAGGGTGGCCATCAGCGCCCATTTCACCAGGTCTATTCTGTCAGCAATCTGTTGTTCCAGATAATGAAGCCCTGTTCCTGGAACGCCAAGACGTGGAAATGTCAGGTCCACTGCCAAAACTACCTCCAGAACGGCTACATCCATCTGGATCAACTGCGAGAGAGTATCTTGCCACAGAAACTCGCCGTGATGCCTTGACAAATAGCCAGTCCGCTCACGCGGGGTATACAGGCACAAGTCCAAGTCTTCGCCCAGCGACCAACGTTTGCCCGCTTCTCCGCTGACCCAAGCTAAAGGGCACCTTGCTTTGTATCGGTACCGTCCATGGCAATAGCGCAGGACGAGCTCGCCCACCGCCTTGTTGATAAGCCGTTCAGGCACAGCCCAGAGTGTGACCTGCCCCTCATCTACAGCCTCATCGAAAGCAGCTTCCGTTAGGATTCGTGAGAGCGGGGCGTGTATAACGTCACGCAAAACGATGAATTCCCAACTGTTACGCTGAGGATTTGGTCCTGTTAGCCCATGCTGTAACTCTCCCCTTTCCCACGCATAGTCCAGGAGCTTTCTGATTTCGCCCGAAGATAGAGCTTCTTTAGCCTTCTCTTTATCCGAAGCAAGCGGGTAGAACGGAAAGGCTATCTGCTGGGAGGAAATGCGGCCGTCTTCTAGTTGGTAGATTGTTTGCGGCCGCGTCGGGGGCTCCGTCTCCTTCAACAGGGAAAGGTAGCCCACGATTGAACTACGGAGGAGGCCTTCAAATGACTTTGGCTCCAGTCCCTGCGGGTCACCTAGCGGAAACGTTTGGGCTGTCTCTTCTGTGCTCATCGGCCTGAACCTACGCTGTACAGAAGCTCCGGGAGCCAAAGCACCACCCTTGAGAATAAGGAAACCTTTCGCTGGAGTCAAATCGTGACTCTCAATGTGCACCGCTGGCGTGCTGAGGGTGCGGGCTGGTCATAGCAGGATTCTGCCCTACTCCGCTCTGCTTCGCACCAACGTGCTTCGC
>JAUWZH010000031.1 GCA_030615435.1 Candidatus Brocadiaceae bacterium
CCTACGTGCTGAAGTTCGCCCCGAGGCTCGGCCCCTTCAAGCTCGTCGTGGACGCCTCCTGTGGCATCGCGGGCAGCCTTGTGCCCTATGTGTTCGAGAAGCTCCCGGTGAAGGTGTTCTGCAGCCACTGTGAGGCTGACGGGCGCTCGAGGTTCCTCGGCAGGCGCTTCCCGGCGGCGGAGGTTCAGGAATCCCTCCGTTCCGCGGTGCGCTCGAACGGCGCCCGGCTCGGGGCGGCGATTGACTTCGACGGGGACATGATAGTGTTCTGCGACGAGGGCGGGAGCCTGGTGCGCAGCGACGTGGCGGCGGCCCTCATCGCGCGCGAGCTGCTCAGGCGCACGCCCGGGGCCCGCGTGGCCTACGACCTTCGCTTCACCGGGTCGGTGAGGGAGGAAATCCTGCGGGCAGGGGGCAAACCCCTGCGCAGCCCCACCGATCCCCTGGCGCTCGCCCGGGCCACCCGGCAAAAGGAGGCGATCTACGCGGCGGACACGGTGGGGCGACACTTCTTCCGCGACATGCTCGGTTCCGAGGCGCCTACGCTCGCCCTGCTGCTGATGTGTTCGGTCGTCTCCCGCAGCGCGGAGCCGCTCTCGAGGCTTGCGGCCCGGGTGCGCCGTTACAGCCACAGCGGCGAACTCACGCACGAACTGCCCTCCGCCGAGGCCGCCGAGCAGGTCATCGAGGAGCTGAAAGAGAACTTCCAGGACGCCGAGCTGGATTCGCTGGACGGGCTCACCTTCCGCTTTGCAGACTGGTGGTTCAACATCCGGCAGCCTTCCGGCTCTCCATCCCTCCGCATCAACGTAGAGGGCCGAACGCCGACGGACGAGCGGCGCGGAAGGATGATGCTGGAGCGGGTCATACGAAGGGGTCAGAAGAAGCACACCGCCTGAGGGGCCGCCACCTGCGCCCCGTGACGCGAGGACCTCTCCGCACGATGGACAGGACGTTTCACATCGTCACGTTCGGCTGTCAGATGAACAAGCTCGACAGCGAGCTGCTTCAGGGAGCGCTGCGGAAGCGGGGCTTCGAGCCCGTCCGTGACCCCCGGCGGGCCGGCGTGGTGCTCTACAACACCTGCAGCGTGCGCCGGCAAGCCGAGAACCGCGTCTTCTCCCACCTCGGCGCCTGGCAGGAGCATGCGCGGAGCGATCCAGGTTTCATCCTCGGGGTGATCGGCTGCATGGCCCAGAGGCTCGGGAGGCGCATCATCGAGCGCTTCGACCACGTGCGGCTGGTCTGCGGGACGCGCAGCTTCCTGCGCGTGCCCGACTACCTGGAGCGGATTGCGGAGACGGGGGACAGGGTGGTGGCGCTCGATCAGGGGCCGTTCAGCTTCGAAAGGGACCCCGAGTTTCGCCCCCAGCCTCATCGCGCGTACGTGAGCATCATGCGGGGCTGTGAGAACTACTGCGCCTACTGCATCGTCCCCCAGGTGCGCGGCCGGGAGACCAACCGCCCGCCCGACGAAATAGTCGAGGAGGTCAGGCGCCTCTGCGACGGCGGTGTGGTGGAGGTCGCCCTGCTGGGACAGAACGTCAACGCCTACGGAAAGGCCCTGGGGGACGACGTCTCTCTGGCGGGGCTCCTGGAGCAGGTCAACGCCGTGCGCGGCCTGAGGCGCCTGCGCTTCATCACCAGCCACCCCGCCGACATGACGGAAGAAATCCTCCGCGCGGTGGCCGGCCTCGAGAAGGTCTGCGAGCATATCCACATGCCTGCCCAGAGCGGATCGGACGCCGTGCTGGGGCGCATGAGGCGCGGCTACACGCGCGGGCAATACCTGGAGTTGACGGGAAAGGCGCGCCGGCTGATCGAAGGCGTCGAGATCTCCAGCGACTTCATTGTGGGCTTCCCCGGCGAGAGCGACGAGGACTTCGAGCTGACCCTGAGCCTGCTGGAGGAAGTGAGGTTCCAGCAGGGTTTCATCTTCCGCTACTCTCCGCGCCCCGGCACGCGGGCGGCGAGGTGGGATGACGACGTGCCCGAGGCCATCAAGCGGGAAAGGCAGCAGAGGCTCCTGGCGGCCCAGGAGCGCGTGGACGCCGAGCGGCGGGCCTCCCTGAGGGGAGGCACCGTGGAAGTGCTCTCGGACGGCCCGAACAGGGGCCATCGGCAGAACGGGGGGTCCATCGGGCGCACGCGCCACAACGACATCGTGGTTTTCTCCGGCCCGGAGGCCCCGCCGGGCGCCCTGTGCCGGGTCCTGGTGGAGAACTCCACGCCCCTCACGCTCTTCGGCCGGCACCCGGCTCGATGAATCGCATGCGGTAACCGGCCTCGCGGCAGGCTGTGTAGCGCCGGCGGCTGAGTTCACGCAGGTGCTCGTCGTAGGTCTCGGCGAAGTCAAAGACGTGGTCGAACCCCCTGAAGCGCTCGCTCGGCTCGCCCCCCGCGGCCTCGATGAGGACCTCCGCTTCCCCAAGGGGTTCCTCCTCGCAGTAGATCACCACTGGTTCGACAACGGGCTCTTCGGCCTGCTCGAAGCGAACGTGGGGGATGAACGCCCTGTCCTCAAAGGTCCACAACTTCCCGTCGAGGCGTTCGGCTTCCTCGCGCCCGGCGAGGTGCACGGCGGCGGTCTCGCCCCGCTCGTAGCACTTCTGCGTCCAGAGGCACACCAGGCGGAGCTTCTCTTCGGGCGAGTCGAGCTTGATGAACTCGGCCAGTTTTTGGCTTTCTTGAATCACCGGTTGTTCCGTGCGGCACGGGCAGGCTCAGCGGCCGCGATCGAGCAGGCTCATGGCTTCGGAGCGTGTGGCCGGGTTCTCTCGGAAGATCCCCCGCACCACGCTCGTGACGGTTATGGAGCCCGGTTTCTGCGCCCCTCGCATGGTCATGCAGAGGTGCTCGGCTTCCACCACCACCATCACCCCTTTCGGGGCGAGGGCATGCACGAGGCTATCGGCGATCTGGGTGGTCATGCGTTCCTGTACCTGAAGCCGGCGGGCGAACACGTCCACCACCCGCGCCAGCTTGCTCAGGCCGGTGATCCTGTTGCCTTCGGGAATGTAGGCCACGTGCGCGCGGCCGTGAAACGGCAGCAGGTGGTGCTCGCAAAGGGAGTAGAAGGGGATGTCTCGAACCAGGACGATCTCGTCGTAATTCTCCGCCCTGAGCACCTTGATAAGGTCTCGGGGATCCTGATCCTCGCCGCAGAGTATCTCGGCGTACATCTGCGCCACCCGGCGGGGCGTTTCGAGCACCCCGGGACGGTGGGGGTCTGTCCCTATGCCTTCCAGCAGGAGGCGAACCGCCTCCACGACCTTGTTCTTGTCGAAAGCCACGACGAATTACCTCTCCATCCGTTCTCTCAGGTTTGCCTTGTCGGCGCTGAGGCGTCGCTGACCCTCTATTGCGGCCCCTCTCGAGCGAGGCGCAGCATCTCGGCCCGGTAGATGACGTCCTTCATCTGTCGCACCGCCTCGCGCAGCCCCACAAAGACGGCCCGTGCCACGATGCTGTGGCCGATGTGCAATTCGTGGGGAAAGACCTTCTGCACGATCGCCCCCACGTTGTGATAGGTCAAGCCGTGGCCGGCGTTGACCGTCAGGCCCAGCTCTCGTCCGGCCTCTGCCGCCCGCACGAGGCGCTCCAGCTCTCGGGACCTCTCTTCGGGCCCCGAGGCGTTGGCGTAGGTGCCGGTGTGCAGCTCGACGAAGTCTGCCCCCAGCTCCCTGGAGCGCTTCAGTTGCTCATCCTCGGGATCAACGAACAGGCTCACCGGGATGTCCTGTTTGTGGAAACGCTCGATGACCGACTGCGCCCGCTCGGCGTGCGCCACAACGTCGAGGCCACCCTCAGTGGTGACCTCCTCGCGGCTCTCCGGGACCATGGTGACCATGTCCGGAGCGACCTCCTGCGCGATCTCCACGATCTGTTCGGCGAGGGACATCTCGAGATTGAGCTCGACCGAAACGGTCTGCCTCAGCAATTCAAGGTCCCTGTCGTGGATGTGACGGCGGTCCTCACGCAGGTGGACTGTGATCAGGTCCGCCCCGCCGAGCTGCGCCTCCGCGGCGGCCCAGACGGGGTCCGGCTCGTAGGTCTTGCGTGCCTCCCTGATGGTGGCCACGTGGTCTATGTTGACACCCAGCAGATGCATCTTCTCTTCTCCTTTCTTCGCTGCGGCGGCGCCGGCTGTCGGCGGAACCATGCAGGGCCCTATGGAGGCGGCTTGCTCAGGACGACGGTGACCATGTCCGGCTCCGGCGGGCCGGCGCTTACCGGCACGTGTTCCGGCAGCAGGAGTCGCACTTCCACCTTGTAGCGCGCGGTCGCGCCGTCGGGGGGCTCTTGCAGGTCCCTGAGGTCCACGTACGCCGTCACGGACGCGGCAGTGAGCCGCGCGATATCCTGCGGAAGGCCCGAAACGAGGACGGAAATGCTTTCTTGCTCCGGCGCTATTTCCACGTCGTACGGGAAGTCGGGCGGGCGCAGGATCTGCAGCGCAATGCCCTCGAACCTGCGCTCTTCCTTCTCGCTGCCCACTTCGACGCGCACCGCCACCTGGGGGGGCTCGGCATCGAACGAGACGAGGACTTCCAGCCCTTCACTCAGCTCCAGGGTCTGCTCCAGCACCAGGGGCACCCCCGGCCGGCGCAGGTCCACCTGCGCGTCCCAGACCGAGACCGCCTGCGTCCTGACGACCTCCAGCCGGTCCACAACGACGGCGGGGCCCGTGACCGACACCACCGGGGGTATCGCGAGACGGCTCCTTATCTCGTAGCCGGGATGGGGTTCCTCCGAGAGCGTGACCTCCACGGGCAGAAGACGCTTCACCACTTTGCTGACGTGGACGTCCACGAACTGCGGCTGCACCGAGACGCTGGTGCGCGCCAACTGCCACTGTGGCACATTGAGCCATCCGGGCTCAACCTCCAGCCGCGCGACGCCTTCCTCCAATTGTTCGGGTTTCAGGGCGGTGGTCATTCTCAGGTAGTGCTGTGCCGCCTCGTCCTGACGCCGTTTTATCAGAAAGTGCGGCCCCCGCAGCCATATCTGGATCCTGTCGTGGCTCTGATATACGATTTCGTAGCCCTCCGGCACGCGGACCGTGAGGGGGACATCAATGCCGGTCTCTTCTTTCAGCCGGCTGCTGGCATAGGCCCAGATGGCGATGGCGATGGCGATGGCGATCACCTTGAGCTGGGCATTTCCAAAGATGGCCCTTGCGAGTCTTCTGAGCATCGTGGCGCCTACCTCATTCCCTCACCGGGCTCTCGGCGGCAATGTCCTGGAGGACACGCCGGACGGCCTTTTCGTCCAGGTCCTGCTGGATGGCCCCTTTGACTGCGAGGGAGACCTTGCCGGTCTGCTCGCTCACGATGATGACCACGGCGTCCGACTCTTCTGTAATGCCTATGCCGGCACGGTGCCGCGTGCCCAGCTCCGTGGAGAAATGGGGATTATCCGTGAGCGGGAACAGGCATCCGGCCGCCACGATTCTCTGCTGCCGGATGACGATGGCCCCGTCGTGCAGCGGGGTGCCGGGCCAGAATATGGTCTTGATCAGCCCTGCTGCAACCTCACTGTCAATCCGCACGCCGCGCTCCACGTAGCTGGACAGGCCCACCTGGCGCTCTATGGCGATCAGGGCCCCGACCTTGTCCCGCGCCAGGCTGAACGTGGCCTCTACGAGCTGATCCGTAACGTGGCCGTGGGGGCGAAAGAACATGCTGAACAGAGGGTTCTCCCCCAGCCGAATCAGGGCCCGGCGGATCTCCGGCTGGAACAAGATGAATAGCGGAAGCATCACGACCGGCCCCAGCCGTGTCAGGACCCACTCGACGGCCTCCAGCGGAAACCACCTCGTCACCACCACGGTAAGGGCTATGAGCACGCCGAGGAAAACGGTCAGTCCCTTCAGGATGCCCGCCCCCCTGGTCCCTTGCAGCAGGCGCAGAAAGATGTACACGATCACGGATATGATGAATATCTCCACCCCCGCCTGGAGGAGGAATCCGCCGCGCGTGCTGAGCCAGCCGACGATCTGCTGCCAGAACTCGCTTACGGTCTCCATCTGATCCCCTGCCGGATAGCCTCGCAGACCAGGACCGCGTCCATGGCCGGTGCGACGTCGTGGACGCGCACCGCGTGGCAGCCCGCCATCACGGCGCACGCAACGCTGGCCAGCGTCCCGTGCAGGCGCCGGTCGGACTCGACCCTCAGTACGGCCCCTATGGTGGATTTCCGGGACGTCCCCACCAGGACGGGACAGCCCAGCGCGTGCAGCTCGTGGAGGCGGCGCAGCACCTCCAGGTTGTGCTGATGCGTCTTGCCGAACCCGAACCCGGGGTCCACGAATATCCTCTCGCGTCCTATGCCGGCCTCCAGCGCGGCCTCCAGCCGCCCTGCGAGCCAGCCGACGATCTCGCCGACCACGTCCCGGTAGGTGGGATTGACCTGCATGGTCTTCGGCGTGCCGAGCATGTGCATCAGGCAGACCGGCACTTCGCGCTCGGCGGCGAGCAGCGCCATGTCCGGATCGGTCCGCAGCGCGCTGACGTCGTTGATCATCTGCGCGCCGGCGTCCAGCGCTGCGGCCGCCACCTGCGCCTTCTGTGTATCTATGCTGATCGGGACGCCGATCTCGGCGGCCAGCTCCTCGATCACCGGCACCACGCGCCTCTTCTCCTCCGCAGCGGAGACCGGTTCGCTGCCGGGCCTTGTGCTCTCCCCGCCGATGTCCACGATGTCGGCCCCGGCATCGGCCATCTGCCGGCCATGCTCGGCGGCGCGCTCCCGGACAAGAAACCGCCCCCCGTCGCTGAACGAGTCCGGCGTTACGTTCAGCACCCCTATCACCAGGGCGCGGGGGCCGGTGTCCAGAACCGCTCCCGAAGGGAACCGGATGCGGCAGGGCGGCCTCTCATGCCACGGGCCGGCGCTATTGCTGACAGAAGCCTCCGTCACCGCTGCCTTCATCCCGAGAAAGCCGCGCGATTGTCTCCTGAAATGTAATTCACTTGCGGCGGCATTGCAAGCACCTTTGGACGTGCGCCCGCGCGTGAGGTTTTTCGGCTTGTTTCCCGACGGCGTCTCTGGCATATTCAAGCCCGAGCGGAACGGGGGTCGCTGAGCATGGCGCCTGCGGGCGCACTCTTGTGTGAAGTGATGATGAGCGAACTCGCCCTTTTCGATTACGACCTGCCGGAGGAACTCATCGCGGCCACCCCCGCCGGGCGCCGCGACGAGTCGCGGCTCCTGTGCCTGGAGCGGCACACCGGCGCCGTCGCACACCGAGCCTTCTTTGACATCGTCGAACTCCTGCGCCCCGGCGACGTGCTCATCGTAAACGACGCCCGGGTCATTCCCGCGCGTCTTGCGGCCCGCCGGGCCACAGGCGCTCGCGTGGAGGTATTGCTCGTGCGGCCGCGCGAGCCTTCGGGCATTGCCCGTCCGCCGTCGGGCGAGGAACTCACCTGGCTCGCCCTGCTGCGGCCGGCAGGGGTCCTGCGGCAGGGCGAACGGCTCGCCCTCGAACGGGCGCAGGCGGCGGTGCACCTGATCGAGAAGCACGAGGGCGGCTACTGGACGATCAGGATCGAAGGGAAGGGACTCCGCATCGAGGACGTCCTGCGGGCGGGGACGATGCCCCTGCCTCCTTACGTGCTGAAGGCCCGCCGTCGGCGCGGCATGCCGCCCGAACTGCCGGCTCTGGACGCCCGGCGCTACCAGACGGTCTTCGCCCGCCACCCGGGGGCGGTGGCGGCCCCCACGGCTGGACTGCACTTCACGCGCGGGCTGCTGCGGCGCATCAGGGAGGCCGGGGTTCAGGTGCGGGCGCTCACCCTCATGGTCGGTCCCGGCACGTTCCGCCCCGTCCGCACGAAGCGCATCGAGGAGCACGTGATGGAACCGGAACCCTATCACCTCCCCGCCGGGACCGCCTCGGCGGTCCGGGGGGCGCTCGCAGAGGGGCGGCGGATCGTGGCGACCGGCACCACGTGCTGCCGCGCGCTCGAACACGCCGCCAGACACGCTGGGTGGCGGGCGCACAGCGGCTGGACCGACCTGTTCATTTACCCCCCGTTTGAATTCAAGGTGGTGGGGGCGCTCATCACGAATTTCCACCTGCCCCGCAGCACGCTGCTGATGCTGGTCTGCGCGCTCGCAGGCCGGCGAAACGCCCTCCATGCCTACCGCATCGCCGTTGAAGAGCGCTACCGTTTCTACAGTTACGGCGACGCGATGTTCATCTATTGACGCTCCCCGTATTGTGCCCGTGGACGGACGACAGGAGCCGGGCGGCAAGACACTCCGCCCCTCAGGCGTCGCCGTCGCGATGTCCCTGCCCGAGGCGCATCAGGCCGAAGGCGCGGCTGAGACGCTCGCGGATTTCCTCGCGCTGCTCTTCCGGGATCTCAGGGCAGTCCCGCAGCAGTGCCAGCGGCCCCTGCACCTCGTGGAGGCCCTCCCTGAGCCCCTGGAAGAGGGCATCGAGGACGTTCTCCCGCAGGCGCTGCACGCGGGCGTCCTCGGCGTCGAGGCCGGTGTTCGACGCGACCTGGCCCAGGCTGTTGAGCAGGGCGATCCTGCGTTCGTCGTCCTGCTGGTCGCAGCGTTCCCACTCGCTCAGCATCTGCTCAGCGGCGTCAACGGAGAGGGCCTGCATGTCCGGCTCCGCAGCGGGTCGGGAGCAGATCTCGCCCACGCTGCGCACCACGCCGACCTTGTTGAGGAACCTGAGCATCGAGCGCCCCAGCCTCACGCGCATGTCGGTGGCGAGCTGCGGGCAGCACGCGATGGAGCAGATGGCGCGGATGAGGGCTTCCACCGCGCCCGGCCCCCATACCACCCGCACGTTCGAGACGCCCTCCCAGAGCACCAGCAGGCGCTTCACGACGTTCGCGCGCAGCTTCTCTGAAGTGCTGCTCCCCGTGCCGATGCGTTCCATGCCTCGCACCATTGCCGGCAGCACCTGGGCGTCGAACAGCACCTCGGCGCCGAACTCATAGACCGTGCCCTCAGGGGTGTCCCGCTTCACCCCGAGCACGTCCGGCGCCTTCATGTTCAGAACGCTTTCGAACAACTCGAAAAGCTCTTCCTGGTGGTGAGGCTCGGCGTTGTGCGATCCGGCGAGTATTCCGAGCGCCTCGAACATCTCGAAGGTGTAGCGGCTCTTCCAGAGCTTTTCCTTCATCGCCCCGAGGACCCTGTCGAAGTGCTCCCTCGCCGCCGGCGAGTAGCCGCACACCGAGGCCAGGGCGATCGTGAACGCCCCTCGCGCCCGCCTGTCGTCCAGCAGCCCCATGCAGTAGTCGAGCATCTCGCCCGCCATCTGCTCCGGCAGCGCCTGCCCGTGCTCACGGACGATCCGCCCCAGGCTCATGAATGCCTCCTCGGCGTCCTTGTGGGGGTGTCGGCGACGCACGAAATCGAACAGTGGCCCCGCGGCCGGAAGGCCGATCTTCTCCAGCGTCCGGCAGATCATCTCCACCGTGGTCGGCAGCCGCCACTCGGGTATGTGGGAGAGCAGTTCGGCGGCGAGCTTGCTCTGCAGGGACTCCTCCACGCGCGGGTCGCCCGCCAGAGAGGTTTCCAGGATCCTGCGCCTGGTGGCCTGCTCGGCCACTTGCAGCAGCTCCAGCAGGACGCCCACGGATTCGTTGACCGTCTCGTCCGAGACCGCGCCCTCGGTGCAGACCACGTCGAGCAGCCGGACCAGTTCCGCCGCCGCCCGACCGGATTCGGCGCGTATGCGCCGCAGGATGGCCCGGACTGCGGGCTCGCCCAGCCGTACCAGCCCGTAGCGCAGCTGCGAGCGCTGGTCTTCGGGGAGCCCGGGATCCAGTATCGCCCCCACGGCGAGGTCCGCCAGGTCCCGCCTCCTGTCGGGGTCTTTCGTCACCGAGCCGAGCAGGTGGACCAGGAAGCCCCGCACGCTCGGGTCGGTGCTGCGCTCGACCTCCTTCCACAGCAGCAGTTCCACCGCCTCGGGCGCCTCGCGGTGAATCGCCCGCATCGTTTCCTCCACGGGGCGGCAGAGGTGCTCGAACTCTCTGCTCAGGTGCCGCAGCGCGCTCTGGACGAACTGCTCGGTTCTCTGCCGGCTCTGGGCGAGGATAGCCGCCGCCTGCGCGGTCAGGCGCAGCAGCTCCAGGAGAAGCGGACGGCGCTCGGCTTCTTCGAAGACCCCCAGCATGACCGCCAGGACGACGCCGACCTCCGCCTCCTCGGCCTCCCGCAGCATCGCGCCAAGGCGCCGGACGGCATACGCGACGTCCTCCTGCTCGGCCTCAAAGACCCTGCGAATGGTCTCGGCGAGGTCCGAGCGAAAGCCGATTTGCTCCAGGGACCGGATCGCTTCCCGGCGCACCCGAACCTCGGCGCCGGTGTCAATGAGGACGTTGACGAATATGCTCGCTTTCTGGGCGCCTCCCAGGGGCGCGAAGACCAGCTTGCGCAGGGCTTCGGTTCGCTCGTCGGCGTCCTGGCTGGTGAGGGCCGCCAGTTTCAGGCGCGCCACGTCCTCCGGCGCGAAAAGCTGCTCGGTTTCCGGCCGGCTGATCCCTGCGGGAGCGGTGGAGATGAGCGCCGTGCCGCCCAGGGACTCCTCCGCCTCGGCGGCCTCCGCCTCTTCGGCGAGCACGTCGTCCTCCAGGGCGATCGTGCGCCAGCCCTCCGGCCCGTTCACCACCCGCAGAAGCTCCCAGTCCCGGAAGCCGCACTGCCGCCCGAGGGCCTGCATCCGCTCTTCGCGGAGCCCCTCCGGATCGGCAAGCAGGCTCCTGTCCAGCAGGACCTCCTCGAGCGCGGAGTGCGAGGCGGCCATCTCCAGGAGCGTCTGGGTTACGTCCGCCTTCCTGGCCAGCAGGGCCACCACGCGAGCCGCCAGGCGCGTGCTGATGCCGTAGCGGTTTATCAGGACATCCCGGTTTCTGGTGCGCTCGCCTCTCATGGCGGGGAGGTGACCTCACACAATGCGGACCTCGCGCTCGCCCCTGACCACGCAGCCCATCAGGACCGCCTCCTCGCCTTCGCGTCGCAGTTTGGCGAGGATGCTCTGCCCGTAATAGGCGGAGACCACCAGCACCAGCCCGATTCCCATGTTGAAGGTGCCGTACATCTCCGCCTCCGGGATGCTTCCGAGTCCCTGGAGCACGTCGAAGATCCGGGGCCGCTCCCAACGCTCGGGGGCGATCTCCACCGCGCAGCCCGCCGGCAGGATGCGCCGCAGGTTCCCCAGCAGGCCGCCTCCGGTGATGTGCGCGATGCCGTGAACCACCTGCTTGACGCGGTAGTGTGCCAGGACGTTGCGCACGGGCCTGACGTAGATGCGCGTGGGCTCCAGCAACTCGTCCGCCACCGTGCGCTCCAGCCCGAAGCGCCTCAGGCTGTCCTCGGGCTTCAGACCCTCCTGCTCGAAGATGAGCTTCCGCGCCAGGCTGAAACCGTTGGAGTGGAGCCCGCTGGAAGGGAGGCCGATGACAGAGTCGCCCGGCTCGATCTTCCTGCCCGTTATCAGCTTGTGTCGGTCGGCGAGGCCCACCACGAAGCCGGCCATGTCGTACTCGCCGTCGGGATAGAAGTCCGGCATCTCGGCCGTCTCGCCCCCGAGCAGGGCGCAGTCGCACTGGCGGCATCCGTCCGAAATCCCCTTGACGACCTGATAGAGGGTCTCGGGCTCCAGCCTGCCTGTGGCGAGATAGTCCAGCAGGAACATAGGCTCCGCCCCCAGGGCGAGCACGTCGTTGACGCACATGGCCACCAGGTCAATGCCGACCGTGTCGTGCCGGCCGCTCATGAAGGCCACCTTCAGCTTCGTGCCCACCCCATCGGTGGAACTCACCAGCACCGGGTGGCGGTAGTCGCGGCGCCAGAGCTTCTCGTCGAAGTCCACCGAGAACAGTGCGGCGAACCCTCCGGGCGGGCCGATCACGCGCCCGTCGAAGGTGCGCTTCATCAGCCCCCGGATCGCCTCTGCGAACTGCGCCCCCTGCTGGATGTCCACCCCGGCCTCTTTGTAGGTAACCATCGGTTCCGGAGCTCCGTGCCTCTTGCGGGCGGGTCTGCATATGACGGCGACCCGCCCGATTATATCGCAGAAGGCTCACGCATCAAAGCGGAGGCGCACGGACCACCGCCGTTTGCAAGTCGCCATGGCGGGGGTTTAGAATGCGAATGGAAATCACTATTGGAGCCACGAGATGCCGAGGCACGTGCCCATCAAGTACTGCCGGCACTGCGGTCGCATCATCCCCCTGGATGCGGCGCAGTGCGCTTACTGCGAGAAGATGGTCATCCGGGAGCACGAGCAGAAGGAATGCCCCTTCTGCAGGGAGCTGGTGAAGGCCACCGCCGTGAAGTGCAGGCACTGTGGGGAGTTCCTGGACGGGCGCGCGGAAAAGCCCGAGCAGAGGCAGCAGATACTGCAGATCGAGAAGGCCATCATCACGACCGGCGGCGGGCGGACTGTGGAGCTCAGGAGGCCCGACGGGCGGGAGGTGAACGCGGCCGAGCTCGCAGCGGCGGAGAGGGAGAAGATCACCGAGGGAATTTCTTCTCCGTTGGCCCTGCCGCCGGGAGGGGACGCCGAGGGGGAAACCGGTATGGCAGGCCCCCTGGTGCCGGCAGAGCAGGGGGAGGTCGTACCCGCCGCGCCGCCCTCGCTTCCCCGTGTGGCGCCGGAGCCGAAGGAACCCTCCGGGAAAGCGCCGCCGGTGGAGATGGAATGCCACGTGTGCCACTACACCGTGTTCCACGGCGACCGCCACTGCGAGAACTGCGGCCGGGACCTGACGCTCCGCGCCTCCGAGCGCGCGCTAAAGCCCGCAGCGCAGCCGTACGAGCTCGTCGAGTATGCCCTCATGCTCAGCGCCGCCGGGCCGGCGGGGCTGGTGTTGCCGGCGCCCTATTCGTCGCTGATACCGCTGGCGGCCATCGCCCTATCGCTGTGGTGCGCCGGTCGCATCCTGCGCAGCGAGGGGCGGCTCAAAGGCATGAAGGGGTCGCTCGTGGCGGCCCTGCTGGCGGTTTTCTGGCTCGTGGTGATCTTCATCGCGCAGGGCGCCTGAAGCATGTCCCGACCGGCATCATGGTGCTGTGCCAGAGCGAACGCTCCCAGCACAAGAACCGCCGCGTGAAGAAAGACCTTGACACGGGCACGGATGTGATATATCTTTACGGCGGCTGGCAGGTATTGGAAGAACGCGAATGGGACACCAACGGAGAGGGGGCGGAGGACGACAAGTGGGAGCCGCGCAGGCAATACGTTTACGGCGCCACCTACATAGACGAAGTCCTGATCTTTGACAAGGATACGGACGATGACGGGGACTGTGTAGACGGCGGAGGTTCGAGCAGACGCTTCTACTGTCAGCAAGCCAACTGGAACGTCATTGCAGTTACTGATAGTTCCGGAGACACCGACGAGAAGATTAACTATGCCCCCTACGGCGAAGCGACTGTGACTGTGCAGGGCGGCCATTCCGCCACCGGCAATCCTTACTTATTCCAAAGCAGACGGTGGGACACAGAAGTTGACTTGTATTACTTCCGCAACCGCGTCATGAGCCCCGTCCTGGGCAGGTTCCTCCAGCGGGATCCGGCCAAGTACGCTGACGGAATCAATCTTTATCAATACGGGAAGTCCAATCCCACTTCTCGCGTAGACCCACACGGGACTTGGAGTTGCGATTCAAGCGGGATTAAGGGCTTCTGCAAGTGCATTATTTGGATTCCTCCGGCGGCACAGGCCCTCGAGTGCGGGTGGTGCAATGGCTGCCTCACGTCCTGTGTGAGGAACTGCCTCATAGATACTCCAGAGGTGGATTGCCCGATGGTTTGCGCTGCCGCGCATGCGAGTTGTTTGGCTATGTGTGTCTTCGGCAAATGCACATTCTGGTTTTCCGTCGCGGGATGAGCAGCAGACAGATCGTCTGGATTGAATAGGAGACAGGTACATGCCGCTGAACAAGAGGAAGGTTGTGCTCATAGTTCTTGCGTTATCTGCGCTTGTGACTGCATTCCTAGCAGTCTCGTGGGGGGCATATACGTTGGGCTACTACACAGGCAGATTCGAAGAGGGGATTAGCGGACAGGCTAGATCGTTAGTCGAATACAAAGGGATTTGGCGAGAGAGCAAGAAAGGCCCTGAAGCCCTACAGAATTACTTGCTCCACCGGACAGAAACCGCGCTAGCAGTCGTGAAGGTAACTATGCTAATGCTGGAAAGCGACGTAAACTCAGTCTTGCAGGTATTTGTTGGAGAAGGGGAAGAGCTCCTCAGAGATCTCAGAGCTGCCGAGGCTGATGAGGCCACTAGGAGATAGCGTGTTTGGGGCGTCGCCGGCAGCGCTCTTATTGCCCAGCAAACCTATAACAGGCGCTACCTCCAGGAACGAGGCATCGGGGACAGCGGAGGCAACGGCGACCGGATCGTGAAGCTCACGTTCAAGGACTCCAGCGACCTCGACGGGTACGACGAGTGGGGGCGGATAAAGTGGATGCGGCACTATAAGGTCGCAGGGGCGGTGAGAACCTTTCCCGGTGCGACGAGTTCGAGCGGTTCGCGGAGGCGGACGACATCCTGCAGCCCAGGTCCCCGTTCACAGGGCCGAGGCGATGAGCCGCTCCAGCTCTGCCCGCCCTTCGGCGACCTCCATGCGGACCCGGAGGACGAGCACGGGAATCGGCGGCGTGGGGGAGAGAAGGGCTTCGAGCTTGATGGCGTCTTTCTCGGTGGTCACCACGGCCCGGCAGGCGATCTGCAATAAACTCGGAGCACCTACAGGTGAAGAAAGCTAGGACTATCTGTTTTGTGAGCGGCGCGCTCGTCCTCGTGCTCGGCTTTATTCTTGTCGCGTTGGTTACATGGAAGAGAGGTCCGCCTGTTG
>JAUWZH010000082.1 GCA_030615435.1 Candidatus Brocadiaceae bacterium
GGGCTCTGCCCGGCCGGTTGCAAGGCGACGGTGTGCTCCTCCGCACCCGGAGCCGCAGCAACTTGACGCGGGAGCAGCTTTATCGCGTCCTTACGTGCCGGCAAGACGGGGCAAATGCTGTTATGAAAGAACAACGAAACCGAATCCGTTTTCCCGTAAAGCTTGCGCTGAAATCCCACCTAAGACGCACCAGCGATACACTCGAGCCGCCCTTTTAAGGAGAAAAAGCCCCGCAGAAGGGGCAAGAGTGGCGGGGTCAAAGTGCCCGTGAAACTTATACCAACTTCAGGCTTCGAGTAGCAAGAAAAAAACGCCTTTTTCTTGGAAAAGGTTCTGTGAACGGCATGGGGGGGGCCGGCCACAACCGGCGTTCTGCGCCGTGCTTGTGGTTGCTTCTTTTAAATGCCCCGTCTTGCCGGTACGTAAGGGTTTTACAGTAGGTGGCAGTCGAAGGCGCAAACCGTGGGGCAGGAGAGGACAGGGTCACTCCTCCCACGGATCGAGGGCGGCGAAAATCTCGCGGAGGCGGCGCAGCGGCCCCTCGCCGCACGCGGTCAAGAGGAAATCGCGCCGGCTCGCCCCGGCCATCCGAATCGTCAGCAGGAAGTGCTCCTCCGGCAGGCACTTCGACACGTGATTGGCCCACTCCACCACGCTGACGCCCCCGCTGTCGAATATCTCGTAGCAGCCGATCTGCTCCATCGCGCGGGCGTCTTCGAGCCGGTAAGCGTCGAAGTGGTAGAGGGTGAGGCGGCCCCGGTACTCGCGCAGCAGCACGAAAGTCGGGCTGGTGACCGCGCGCTCGTCCTCCACGCCGAGGCCGCGCGCCATCCCTTTCACGAAGTAGGTCTTCCCCGCCCCGAGCGGGCCCTGGAGGGCGATCACGTCGTTGGGCCGGCACACCCCAGCGAACCGCGCCGCCATCTCCATCGTCTGCTCGGGCGATTCGGTGAAGAGCTTCACCGGCTCCACGTCTATGCCACCAAGTGTTGCCATCCTTCCCCTCGCAATTGCTCACGGCGTCCATCGGGCCATACGACGAAGGAGCGAGAACCACGCCTCGCCGTGCCTATGATCGAGACCGCCGTTCCCAGAACGCCGCTGCGGGCCGCCTCCTTCGCCTCCGGTTCCGAGAGGCAGAAAACCAGCTCGTAATCCTCCCCGTCGTTGAGGGCGTGCCGGACGCGCTCATCGCCCTCAGCCCCTTCGCCACCGAGGGCCACTACGTCGGGATGCACCGGGATGCAGTCCGCCCGCACCGTCAGGCCGAGCCCGCTGGCCCGCGCGAGATGGAGCAGATCGGTGCTCAGCCCATCGCTCACGTCAATCATGGCGTGCAGGTCGAAGCGCTCGGCGAGCCAGAGTGCCTCCGCGACGCACGGGGTGAAGCTCAGGTGGCGCCCGCGCATGGCGCCGCCCAGCGCGCCCGTGACGCACACCAGGTCGCCGGGCCGAGCTCCGGTACGCCTCACCACTCCGGCCGGCCCGGGCAGGCCGATCGCCGTCACCGTCAGGCTCAGCGGCCCCGCCCCGCCGACCACGTCGCCGCCGACCAGCGGCGCCGAAAGCTCACGGGAGGCCTCCCAAAGGGCCCTGCCGAGGCGCCGGCAGAACCCGGGGTCGGTTTCGGCTCTGAACTGCACCGCCGCTACGACGCAGAGGGGCCGCGCGGCCATCGCCGCCAGGTCGCTCAGCGCACGCGCCACGGCCTTGCGCCCGACCGCCTCCGGGGGCGTGCCGGACTCGAAATGGGTTCCTTCCACGACCATGTCGGTAGTGGCGAGGACCCGCTCCCCGGCGCCAACCCGCAGCACGGCGGCGTCGTCGCCGATGCCCACCTCCAACCAGGCAGGTGCGCCCTCGGCAGCGAGGCCCCGGATGTACTCGATGAGTTCCAGTTCACCCACAGCGCCAGTCCCCGTGTCTCTTGCTCCTCCTCGTCAGTCCTTGCCGAATCGCGCGGCCGCGCGGTAGAGCCTGAGCACAGATTCCGCCGCCTTCTGCAGAAGCGGTTCCGCTTCCCGCAGGGCGGCCTCCAGAGACGTGGGCCGCTCGCAGATGCTGAAGACGGCAGCCACGCCGCACTCGTAGAGCTTCTCGCAGCCCGGTCCAAGCGAACCCCCCAGAACGACGACGGGGATGCCTTGCCGCCTGGCGAGCCGTGCCACTCCGGCGGGCACCTTCCCGAAGGCGCTCTGGCCGTCCACCCGGCCCTCCGCCGTCAGAACGAGGTGGCTCCCTCGCATGCGTTCGCCCAGACGCGTGGCCTCGATGACGACTTGCACGCCGCTTTTGATCTCTGCGCCGAGGAACGCGAGCATTCCGGCGCCGAGTCCGCCCGCCGCGCCGCCGCCGGGCACCTCGGCCACGTCCCAGCCGAGATCCCTTTCAATGACGCGCGCAAGGTTCTCGATGCCGCGCTCCAGGCGCTCGACCGCCCGTGCGTCGGCGCCTTTCTGCGGGGCGTAGACCCTTGCGGCGCCCTCAGGGCCGACCAGCGGGTTGGTCACGTCGCACGCGACGGCGATGCGGACCTCCCTCAGGCGCGGGTCGAGCCCCGACAGGTCAACGCCACGCACGTCCTCCAGGCGGGCGCCGCAGGGGTTTTCGATGGGCCTCCCGTCTCCGTTGAGGAAGCTCGCGCCGAGCTCGGCGGCCATGCCGGCCCCGCAGTCCACGGTGGCGCTGCCGCCGATGCCCACGATGATCTCCCGCGCCCCTTCCTCCAGCGCCGCTCGAATCAGCCCGCCGGTGCCGCGCGTGGAGGTAAGCAAGGGGTCTTGCTCCGCCACTTCGAGCAGGGCGAGCCCGCTCGCTGCGGCCATCTCCACCACCGCCCGGCGACCGTCCCCGCACAGGCCGATGCCGGCCTGCACCGGACGCCCCAGCGGGTCCACAACCTCCGTCTGGAGGATGCGCCCCTGCGTGGCGGTTACCAGGGCCTCCACCGTGCCCTCGCCGCCGTCGGCCATTGGCACAAGCTCGAGGTCCGCCGCCGGGTCCGCCGCCTGGAGCCCGCGGGCCATGGCCCGGGCCGCCCGCGCAGCCGAAATGCTCTCCTTAAAGGAATCCGGAGCGATCGTTATCTTCATGAGAAATGCAGGCTTCTCGGTCTCCCGTAGGAAGAACCACCAGTCTTCCGCGCCCGTTCGCCAGCCTGCCCCGCGAGGAAAAACAGCCGGAACTCAGTCCCATTCCGCAGGCAAAGCTGCGGGCTTTCCCCTTTAATTCTACTGCATCGCGTGGTTTTTTGCAGTGTTTTCTTGGGCATTTTCGGGCGAGTGTCGCGGCGGGAAAGCACGGACGGACCCCCGCAGAAGCGTCCAGGAGGTTGCATAAGCCCCTTCAACAGCATCCCGCCGGGGCCCCCCGGGGCATTTTTTTCTTGACCTTGTTCCGCGCAGAGTCCATAATACTAGTGGGAGATGGTAGGTTCGTGCTCGGCTTCCTGAAGGCATTTCTTTGGCGCGGTCCGCAACGAGCACGGCGCAGAAGGCGTAACACCTCGCCGGTCTTTCCGGGCGGCCAGACCGGTGGAATGAAGCGTGTCCAGAGCCGCCGCAGCCTGTAGGAGGGTTGTCATGATATGGGTGCTGGTCATCCTCGCGGTGATCATTGCGATCGTGCTGTTCGTAATGATAACCGGTCGGAAGTCCGCCCCTGCAGAAGAGCCCAGCGAACCCCCCACGTCGGGGGCCCCTCACGAGGCAGGGGAAGAAACGCCTGAACCCCCCGGACGTAAAGGGGGAGAATCAGGCGGGCAATAGCTGGGTTGACACGTCTGTGTTGAACGCTTCAGAGGAGCCGCTGCGTCGAGCGAACCCGCCCGGTGCGGCGGCTTTTCTCTCACTGCCGAAGTATCGAGACCTACAAGGCCCCCCATTCACCTGCGCAGCAGCCACTCCCCACCCATCAGCCAGCTCCTGTCCCAGCCCCGCGGCGGTTGACCAGGTGGATGATCGCGGGGACAAAGACGGCCGGCAGCCCGAGCAGCATCGCCGGGTGGGTGAACTCAACCATGGCCGCCCCCTTACACCTTCGCCACCCGGGCCCCGGCGCGCCACCCTTCGCCGCAGTGACTCCCGCGCATTGTAGGCGCGGATGCGTCCAGCCGACAAGTCGAAAGACATTCCCGCAAGCAGTCAGGGCAAGGGTTCCAGCTCGTACACGTGTGTCCTGTTGCTGTCCGTCTCTCCGACGTAAATCCTCCCATCAGGCAGGATGTCTATGCCGTGGAAATAGCACATCTGGGGGTATTCTTCCGTGACTTTGCCGTAGTCCCGGAATTCCCCCGTGTCCGGCTCGTACGAAAACAATCCCATTACGGGCCAACCAGCCGTCCCAAATACCTTCCCCTCATGCTCCGCCAGGCCGGAGAGCCTCGCGCCGCCGTTCGGCCTTGCGATCCCGATTTCTCTGACTTCGCAAGTCTCCGGATTCAGTTCCACAAGCACTCCGTCGCTGAGGCCGCCATAAACCTTCCCGTCCGAAGTCACAACCCAGGAGTCTATCGAGTCGGCCGTACCAACAAACTCCTCTGTTCTCTGGAACTCTTTGTTTTCCTGGTCATACACAAACAGGTAATTTCCTGCGACAACGAATCTCTCTTCGAGGCGTTGCTGGTCCCTTGAATATACTCCGAATGCCCTCCTGCCAACACAGACGAGGTTATGATTGCTATTCTTTCCAATAACGTTGCCGAGCTCCGTGAGTTCTTTCGCTTGCAGATCGTAGGCAAACAGGTGGTTGTCAGGAATCGTATAGCCGACAAGAAGACCATCGCCGATTGCAAGAGCATGAATGGTATTGCGGGCTACCGCCAGGCCGAGATCTTCCGTTTCTCCAGTCTCCACGTCGAGTGAATAGAGATGTCCGCCATCCCACTCGGGAGGGAATTCCCACCTGGCCCAACTTATGTTGGATCCGTGCCCGATGTAGAACAACTCGTCCGGCCCTTTTACGAGGGAATTGTGGATCTTATTTGCTATCGCCTTTCCTTTCCCAGGAAACCTGAATCCGGTGTCCCTGACTTGGCCGGTTTCGGGATCCAATTCAATCAGGATTGGATCATCCCCGGTCAGCCCCAAATAGACCTTGCCCTTGCACACTTTCACGGCAGTTATTGCAATTGCACCCTCGAACCTCAGCGGTATCTCCCTGACTTTGAACCCTTCCATTCTCTCCTCCAGACGCTAGGAAAACTCTGCCCTTCGGCCGGTTGCAGGCTGGCAGAATCGGCCTGAGTCTACTGCGCCGCTCTGGGCCCGTCAACCCCTGGCTGTCTTTGCGTGACACGATCACGGTAGCTCACTCGCGAGAGGGCGATGCCTTGCCCGTTTCTCCGTACCAAACGCGAACGGACTTCTCGGGACCTGCCAGAGTGACGCGGCAACTCGCCGCTTCTTACGCCAGGGCCGACGCGGCCGGGAAACAACCTAAGGAAGTTCCCCGCGCCACGTCCTGGAGCCGGCCCAGCACCCGCAGCGTTGCATGCCGGGCACGCGCTCGCTATAATGCCCGGAACTGCCCGGCAATGCAACAGTTTTCTCCGGTAGAAAGGCAACGGCATGGATTCGCGCGAGAGGGTGCTCACGGCCCTGCGGCACCAGGAGCCGGACCGCGTCCCCATTCACGACAGCGCATGGGCGGCGACGATTGACAGGTGGCACAACGAAGGCCTGCCCGAAGGCGTGTCGCCGTGCGAGTACTTCGATTTCGCATTCGCCTTCCTCGACGCCGACACCACCCCACAATTCCCGGCGGAAGTGATCGAGGAAACCGAGGAGTTCGTCGTGACGCGCCTCTCCAGCGGCGCAGTCAACAAGGACTTCAAAGACCACAGCACGACGCCCGAACTGGTGGATCGGCCCATCAAAGAACGCAAGGATTGGGAGGCGATAAAGCCGCGCCTGGAACCCTCCGAGGACCGCGTGGATTGGGAGGCCGCCAGGCAGGCCTACGACGAGGCGAGAAGCAAGGGGAAGTTCATCGTCTACAGCGGCGGTTACGGATACGACATCCTTCAGGGATACCTGCGCAGCGAGATGCTCCTGATGGCCATCGTCGAGGACCCCGAATGGGTGCGCGAGATGAGCATGTCCCTGGGCCGGCTCGTCCTCGAGATGGGCAGGATGCTGCTGGAGCGCGGGATTGACTTCGACGCCTTCTTCTGCCTCAACGACATGGGCTACCGCAACGGCCTGCTGTTCAGCCCCCGCAGCTACGACCTGACCCAGCGCGAGGCCGACGAGATGGTCTACTCCTACTTCCACTCGCTCGGCAAGCCCGTCATCCTGCACTCCTGCGGCTGCGTCAAAGAGCTCATTCCCACCCTCATCGAGGTGGGCCTGGACTGCCTTCAGCCCCTGGAGGTGAAGGCCGGCATGGACGTGCGCGAGCTGAAGAGAGAGTTCGGCGACCGGCTCGCCTTCATGGGCGGCATTGACGTGCGCGCAATGGCCGACCCGGACCCTTCGCGCATCGAAGAGGAAATCGCGAGCAAGTTCGAGGTTGCCAAGAAGGGCGGCGGCTACATCTACCACTCCGACCACTCGGTGCCGAAGAACGTGAGCTTCGAGCAGTACTGCCGCACCATCGAGCTGGTGCGGAAATACGGCCAGTACTAGCAGGGCCTTCCGATGGTGGGGCGCTGCGCGTCCGGAGGGGTCAGACCCTCTCAAGGACGACGACGTCCACGAAGCGCATCCTGGCCCCGTCGGCCGCCAGCCTCTTCGCAAGCGTCGCCCGGGGCCGGAATCCCGCAGCCCTGAGCGCTTCCATCTTCGCCTCACAGCTCCGGTCGCCGTAAGCAACCCAGCGGCCGGCATCGGGCAGCGTGAGGGCTGCCAGCAACTCAACCACCCGGTCCCAGTAGTTCGGGTGGCAGTAGACGTCGAGCAGGCACGTCTCGGGCCACAGCGGATGCGCGTCCCAGACGGCGAGGCCGACCACGGCGCCGGAATGCACCGCCTGAAGGACCAGTGCGCGCGTCGGCTCGCCCTCCGCCCGCCGCTGCCCCTCGTCCCGGAGAAGGACGAGCAAGGCCTCCTCAGTCGAGGTGCGCCCGAACAGCCGCAGCGGCGCGCAGCGCACAACGCCGGGATAGTCGCCCACGAACAGCGCCGGCGATGCCGGCCAGTGCGGCCAGCCCACCGGGAGGACCTCCGCCTCGCCCTGGGCAAAGTAGGCCCGCTCGAACTGCGCCTTCGAGCTCGCGTAGTAGGCCATGTAGCGGCTCCCCTCTTCGACGCTGCCGAACCCGAACCGCTCATACATTCGATAGGAGTGGCTGCCGAAGTCGCTGCCCAGGAAGAGGGCCCTGCCGCCGCGCGTGCGGAAATCCGCCATCTGTCTGCCCATTAGCTGCGACATGGCGCCTTTTCTGCGCTCCTCAGGCTTTGTCCAGACGTGTCCCAGGATGCCCACGCCCGCCAGTTCGGCGGTCATCACGCTCGAGACGGGCCGTCCGTTGCGGTGCGCGAGATAGAACCGCACCTCGATGCCAAGCTGCGAGCGCAGCACCTGCTGGTTCTGCCAGTTCCAGGGCTCCTCCTTGTGGCAGAGCAGTTCCAGCACCCGCTCCTCCCACTCTGCATCCGGCGCCAGGACGACGCCGGCCTGCAGCGTCTCTCCGGATTTCAACGTGATCTCGTCCAGATCGTGGTACATGTCAGCACCCCGCACAGGATTGAGCAAGGCCACAGCGGCGGGCCCGCTCAGCCCCGCCAGCCCTGAAAGAGCCACTTCCCGTGCCAGCGGAAGAAGTTGAGCGCGAAGACCACGGAGACGCTCGTCACGCCCGCCGTGGCCCAGAAGACCATTTGTCCTCCACCCGGCACCTGCACGCCGGCAGATTCCACGGTGCGGTAGAGCAGTATTCCGCCCACCAGCCCACACTGAAGCCCGAACTTCACCTTCCCCATCCAGTTCGCCCCGACGATCTCGCCTCCGGCGGCCTGCACGGCCCGTATGCCGGAGATCAACATCTCGCGGAACAGGTTGATCAGGACCAGCCACATCGGCACCAGTCCGCAGTCAGCGAACACGAACAGCGCCCCGAGCACCAGCATCTTGTCGGTCAACGGGTCCATCACGGTGCCGAAGGGCGTGATCTGATCGCGCGTGCGCGCCAGGTAGCCGTCGAACAGGTCCGTAAGGGCCGCCGCCAGAAACAGCGCCAGCGCGACCACCTGTGCCGTCGTGCCGGGCCCGTAAGCCAGCCAGAGGATGAACGGCACCATCAGGAGACGCAAAACCGTGAGGACGTTCGGCAGCACCGTCGCCCTGCCCTTCCTAGCGCACAGCGTTGCACTCACCCTGGGGGGTGGGCCCCGCATGCAGTTCTGCACAGCCGAGGCCGGCCACCCTGCCCGTCTTTCACCTCGTTCAGAGCCCCGTCCCTCGCCCTGAGTTGCACTGGCGGGCGCCTGGTCAGTATAGCGGCCCCTGCCGTCATTTCAACGACGCAGGGGATACGCCCCCGGCGGCACCGCGACCGTGACCATTCGGGTACAGGGGTTGACCTCGATGCCTCGAGAAGGTTACACTGTACTGTTGAGATGTCCTGTCGGGGCCGGCGCATGGCGTGGATGCGCACCCCGATTCCATCCGGGGGGTGGAGAGGAAAGAGCACTCCAATGGACGCAGCCCTCCGCGTCGTCACCGGTTGGTTCTGGCAATCGCTCAACTGGGTGGACATGCTGGTATTGCTGGTGGCGATTGGCGGCGCCGTGGCGGGTTTCCTCTCGGGATTCATCTGGCAGGTCCTGCGTATCGGCGCCCTCCTCGTGGCCCTTGCGGTCGCCGCACACTACCACGGGCCCCTGGCGGAGGGGCTGGCGGAGGAGATCCCCTGGCAGGCCCGCCTGATCATCTGCTACATGGCGCTCGTCGGCGGGGTGCTGCTCCTAAGCTCTTTGGCGCTGCACGTGGTGCGGCGCCCCATCAACGCCCTGAAACCCAGAGCCTTCGACCGGCTGTTCGGGGGCGTCTTCGGGGCGGCAAAGGGACTCCTCATCTGCGGCATCGTCTCGCTGATAGTACTGAATTACACACCTGAAGGAACGGCCCTGCGCGAGCTGGTCCGCGCCTCCACTCTGGCCGGTTACTGCGCTCGCGAGGCGTCCCTGATCCCGCAACTTGTCCCCGCCGTCGGCGAGGCGAACCAGCAGGGAAGCCACGCCGGGCAATAGGCCCTCGGTCACAGTGTAACCGAATCGGTTAGACCGCGCGGCGCCGCCAATGGCCCCGCCCGAGGCCGCAGTGGCACTGATCGGGGGCGTAACGAGACCAGCACGCCGCCGGATGTTTCTCTCCCTAACTGCAATTAGGCTAAGGGGTTATCTCAGCTTTTCCCGCTTCCACAGGCGGTTCCGCCCCGTGTGAGCCGGGCGTCACGAACGGCGTCGGCCATCCTCGGCACGCCCCTTGCATTAGCTGTGTTGTTGTGGCGCATCAGTGGAAGGGAGAAAGCGGTTAGATGAGAGAGCTCGTGGCGGCGAAAGACTTCGTGCGCTCCTACGGTTATTACGTTTCCGTGCTTGAGGCGCTCGGCTTCCGCGTTGACGATTCCAGCCTGCTGCACCACGTAGCCGACGCCGCGGAAAGCAGGGCGGCTCTGGGCAGGGTGCTGAGGGCCTACCAACGCAACCAACTGAACGGCGAGTTCGTGGACGAGCGCGCTTGCGGGCAGATGCAGGGGTTGTGCGAAGACCTCGCAGCGCAGATAGGCCCGAAAGCGCGCCGCCTGGCGGGTGCCGACCGTGGGGAGCAGCGTGAGGGCTGCGAGGGGCTCGCCGGACTGCTGGGTCAGCTCTCAGAGGAAGAGCGCGACCGATTGGCCGACCAGCTCGTGCTCGGCCGTCACCGCGACCTGGTGAAGCGGCGATACATCAGCGTAGAGGAGTTCCAGGGGCTGCTGCAGGACTTCGCGGGCGATCAAACGGTGGCCCGCCAGAGGCTCATCTCCCACCTCAGGAAGGAATTCAAGCGGCGTGGCATCGAGATGTCGTGCGACACCATAGAGGAGCGCTTCCGCTCCAAGCCCGTGGTGCGGACCATGCCCTACTGCGCAAAGCAGATTCTGAAGGGCCTGGGGGACGATTTCCGCACCGGCCTGATCCCCATCGAGAAACTGGTGGGGAGCATGGATGCCGACCTGTG
>JAUWZH010000189.1 GCA_030615435.1 Candidatus Brocadiaceae bacterium
TTCGGAATGCCTCGTCAACCAGCTCGTCGGCCTTGGCCCGCGCGAACTCCAGGCAGCCCAGCCGCTCGTATAGGGAGATGACCCACCGGACATCCGCATCCGTGGTGCCCGGACGATCCTTGCGAATGATCTCGAGCAGTCGCCGTCTGTCATCCGCCGACGCCTCCGAGAGGGCATGCGCGTAGAGGACGCTCGGCTTGCCCTCGCGGATGTCGTTGCCCAGCACACCGCCGCGGCCTTTGCCGCGAGTCAGGTCAATCACATCGTCGCGCACCTGGAAAGCAGGCCCTATGCTGCCGCCGAGCTTGCGAATTTCCAGCAGGGCCCCCTCGTCCAGCCCGGCCATGATCCCTCCGCCCACCATGCCCAGCGCCAGGTAGGCTCCGGTCTTCAGCGTCACCATCGCGAGGTACTGCTCGACGGTAAGGGTCTCGCGCCCCCGGGCGTTCACGTCCAGGGCCTGTCCCTGACAGGTGCGTTCGAGGGCGTCAGTGAATGCGGCAACGAGCCGCAGGCGCGTGTCGGGCTCGACCGGGCTGCGCAGGACCGCCGTGTAGGCGCGGCCCAGCATGTAATCACCGACATTGACGGCATTCTCCGCCCCGAACTCGACCCACACGCTCGGCGCGTCTCGCCGCACCCTGTCCCTGTCCATCAGGTCGTCATGGATCAGGAGCATGTTGTGGAGGACCTCGATGGCGGCAGCGAAATAAAGGGCTCGCTCCGGGTCGCCGCCGAACTCCTCACAGCACAGCAGGCACAGGGCGGGGCGAACACGCTTGCCGCCGGCGCGCATGTGGTGCCAGAAAGCGGCCGAGAGATGGTCTTCGCGGTTGGGCGGGAACAACTCTTCCAGAATAGGCTCGATGCGCTGTCCCGCCGCAGCCAGCTCCTCGGCAAACCCATCAGATGTTTCGTTCTTCTCGAGAGGCATGGGGTGCGGTATTCTCCCCTATGGCCACGCACGCGATGAAAGAGCCCCGCATCGAGGCATCCTTCCTGTCTATCGTACCAAGCCCGCCCCCGTTGTCAACGACGAGTGTCCGCCTGACATCGGAGCCACAGAGGGAACACCCCCCCCGGCCCCGACCGGGAAGATGCTGCGTGGTGCCCGAACCACACCGTCCTGGCAGTCGCCGCGGCTCGGCCGATCCGCGGCCGCCTTGGCCTCCGGCACGGTCTCTCCCATCGGGAACGACAGCCCTGCGGCTCCCACCATTGAGGCGTCTGCGGGCAGATGTCCAACGCTTCGCCTTCTCCCGCAGAGCCATCCCGGCCGCACGTGTTTCCTTCGATCCTCAGGCGCAGGCGCGAACCTCTTTGCCGCGGGTCGGGACTGTGTCCTGACAGAGAAACTGCGGGAAGTTGACGGGTCGCGGCCCCGGCGATACGATTTACTGCTGTGGCTCGGAGAGGTGTCCGAGCGGCCGAAGGAGCACGGTTGGAAACCGTGTGTTCGGGCATAACCCGGACCGAGGGTTCGAATCCCTCCCTCTCCGCCATTATTTGCTTCTATGAGCGCTAACGCGCTCTCCTCCCGCACCCTATGTACTGTGCCACTGCTTTGCACTTGTGCCTCCGGTCGTCTGGATTGGTCTTGATGAGTCGCCTTTGACAGCGCCTGTGTGGCCAAGCAGGAGCCCAAGGCAGCTCTGCCGTCCGTCCCGGTGGCCCGCAACGCTTCCGCCTCTGGAGAGATGGCGGGCAAGGACTCCACAGTTTTGCTTTGCCTCTCGAGCGTACTGTGCGTATACCGTGAAAGGGTCAGATTGATGTCGCTGTGCCGCGCCAGACGTTGCGCCACGCTCGGATGGACTCCAGAGTTCGCAAGCATCGTTATGAAACTGTGCCTTAGGGAGTGGAAGTCCGCAACGCGCCCACTGTTATCCCTATACTGTATGCCCGCCGCTTCAAGGTCCACACGCAGAATCCTTGAGCCCACTGTGCCTCTGGGCATCGGGAACGCCTTGGCCACAGACAGCATAGGGTCAAGGTATGACCGCAGCATTGATACCGTCCCAAGGCGTAAGGGGAGTGTATCGTCTCGCCGGTGCTTCGAATAGGCCGCTCTGACCGCCACGGTTGGAGGGTCACCTTCAAGGTCAAAGCTGGCCCTTGTCAGGCTCCTCTGATGCGCATCCTCGAGGCCGAGCGGGGTCGGGGCAGGGCAAGGGAGAAGCAGAAACAGAAGCTGCGCAGCCTCGTGTGCGCAGCGTGAAGTGAAGGTGAGCGAGGGGGCGCAAGAGCTCAGAGGGGCAAGTGTGTCTGGGGGCGCCACGAGAGCGCCTCGAAGAGGCCGCCACGGCCCATGCGTGCCGTTGAGGGGCGCAGCTCGAGCCCCTTTGGCAGCGATCGTGCGGCCAGGCCGGAGGATCGCCTCACCCCGAGCGTCCCAACAGGCCCACAACGTAAATGCCTTTTCATGGAAAAAGCGCTTGACATCGATGGCAACTAATCGATGGCAACTAGTGGTATGCTCAACTAAGCTCAACTAATCTCAACCGACCTCGACGCCGCCGTCCCGGGCTCTGTGTGCGGTTCAGACGTCAGGGAGAGGAATGCCCGTATGGCATACGAGGATCGGGCTCTTAATGCGCGGCAAGCTGCGGAATTCTTGGGCGCGCATGTGGAGACGATACGACGCTTGGCACGAAAGAACAAGATCCCCGCGTACAAAGTGGGGAGGGACTGGCGCTTCAACAAGGATGCCTTGCGCCGCTGGGCTCAGAGTCACCACGAGCGTGTCAGGAGCGCGAGCATCCTGGTTGTGGATGATGAGAGGCTCATCCAGGA
Organism: Candidatus Brocadiaceae bacterium; assembly: GCA_030615435.1. Lineage (GTDB taxonomy): Bacteria > Planctomycetota > Brocadiia > SM23-32 > SM23-32 > JAUWZH01. The sequence continues at coordinate 2,794 of JAUWZH010000189.1, forward strand.
CTTGATGCGCCGGATATTTGAGGGAGAGGGCTACCGGGTATCCACGGCGTCTGACGGCGCCGAAGCGTTGGAATTCATGCGGCGAGAGACGCCGGACCTGATGCTTCTGGACTTGAAGATGCCGGGCATGGACGGCCCCACGACCTTGCGGGAGGTTCGTAAGGCGTACGGGGCCCTCCCTGTGATAATCATCACCGGCTATGCCGATAGTGATCTGATGACGGAGATTCTCCCGTATTCTCCGGTCCTGATGCTGGCGAAGCCCGTGGGGACGGAGCAGCTGCTCGAAGCCGTCCGGTTGGTTCTGAGCGGGTCGAGATCAAGCGCCACGTAGGTCCGACTTGGATCGCCGATAAGGAGGAACTGGAATGAGACTTCCGATACTGAGACTCAAAGATATCCTCCGGACCTCGATCCAGGTCGATTTGACCGACCAGGATGCCCTCGATTTCCAGGGCGACGTGCGGCGCACGGAGGGCATAGAAGCAGCGATGACGCAGTTGGACGCCAAGTGCACTGTGGAGCAGTCCAACTTGTCGGTGCCTTTTGATGCAGCCCATCGTTCCAGGGCGTCGCTCCCGTTTTCAGTGGCTTTGTGATTTGGTCAAAGTGGGATGGGCATGATGGTTGGTGAAGACCTGGACTTTATGGTCCTTCTGAACAGAATACTCAAGGTGAGAGGTTTAGACTGCCGCCAGTACAGGGACAAATGCCTCAAACGCAGGATAGCTGTAAGAATGAGAGCAAACAACGTGGCGACGTACCGAGACTACATGCTGGTCTTAAAGAAGAACCCGTCCGAGTATGACGAGCTTGTAGATGCTCTCACCATAAACGTATCCAGCTTCTTTCGCGACCGGGGCACATTTGGCGTCATCCAAGATACCGTTCTGCCTCAATTGATCTCATCCAAGCAGAAACATAACAAGAAAATAATACGACTCTGGAGTGCGGGCTGTGCCAGTGGAGAAGAGCCCTATTCCCTTGCAATATGCTTACGCGAGCTGTTGGGCGACAGGATCGAGGATTTCATTATCTCCATCTACGCAACCGATATTGATGAGGGCAGTCTTGACAAGGCCAGATTGGCCGAGTATGACGGCCAAGCGCTCCGAGGAGTTGAAGAAAAAAGGTTGGGGAGATATTTCACCTATAATGGCAAATATACCGTGAAGAGAGAGGTCAAGGAGCTGGTAAAGTTCAAGCGTCATGATTTAATATCTGACGAACCACTTATGCATCTCGATGTGATATTGTGTAGAAATGTGGTGATATATTTTTCCAGAGATTCGCAAGAGAAGCTCTTTCAGAAATTCTGCGATGGACTGAATCCAGGCGGCTACCTGGTCATAGGCAAGACGGAAACGCTCACCAGTCGAGCGAGCAGGATGTTTAGGCCCATTGATCTTAAAGAACGCGTCTACCAGAAACTGTGAAAGGAGGCGGCTGAGATGGCAGCTAAAACTGAGGCGAAGGCGGCGAGGACAAACGCATACGCCAACAGGCAGTTGGACAAGTTATTCGGGGCCATGGAGGCGTTGAGGAAGGGCGATTTAACAATTCGCCTTGAGAAGGAAAAAGCTGACAGATACGGCGAGTTGGCGGATTGTTATAACAGCATGGTCGACACCCTCAACGTATTTGCGGGTGAGGTGACCCGCGTTGCCCGAGAGGTCGGCACGGAAGGGAAGCTCGGCGGCCAGGCGGAGGTGCCCGGAGCGGCCGGGAGCTGGAAGGACCTGACGGACAGGGTGAACCAGATGGCTTCCAACCTGACCGATCAGGTCAGGAACATTGCTGCTGTCTGCAGCGCCGTTGCCAACGGGGACCTGAGTGAGAAGATAACCGTTGAGGCGAGCGGCGAGATAGCGGAGCTCAAAGAGACCCTCAACAGCATGGTCGACACCCTCTATGCAATCATCAGCGATACGAACAGCGTGATGGCCAGCGTGGGCGAGGGCGATCTGACCAGAAAGATTGAAGCGGAGGCAGAGGGAAGCTTCAGGAACATGCTGGACACCATAAACAGCGCGTTAGACGACCTCGCTGCCGTTGTCAAACAAGCGAAGGATGCGGCTGAGCGCGTTACAGCGACAGCGCAGGGCTTCTCCAGCACCACCCAGGGAATAAATGCCTCTACGATTGAGATTGCGACCACGGTGGCAAAAATATCTGAGGGGGCCAGCGCTCAGGCACAAAATGTGGAGCAAACATCCAAGACAATGGTCGAGATAAGGGCGTTGGGAGAACAAGTATCAGCCAAGGCTCAAGCCGGGAGCGAAACAAGTGCGGCGACGCTGGAGATGGCGCGAGAAGCCAGCGAAGCGGTTGAGGAAACCACCACGAAGATGCGGGCGGCTGGCCAGGTCTCGAGTGAGGCAGCAGCCTCCGTTCGAGACTTGAGCGCAAAGTCGCAGCAGATTGGTGAGATCATCACCGTTATTACCGGCATCGCCAACCAGACCAACCTCCTGTCACTGAATGCTGCCATAGAAGCTGCTAGGGCAGGGGAGGCCGGGCGAGGTTTTGCGGTCGTAGC
>JAUWZH010000143.1 GCA_030615435.1 Candidatus Brocadiaceae bacterium
CGTAGAGAGTGGGACGCGGCCAAACCCGACGGCCAACCGCGCAGATGCCTGGACACCGCGCGTGCCTGGGAGGAGTTCGGTTTCCGGTCTCAGACGCCCTTCGAAGAAGGGCTTCGGAAGACCATCGAATGGTACGAGGCCGACCGTCAAGGGGGCGGAAGATAGGGACGACCGGTTGCCTGACCTGCCGGTCCGCTGCGGCGTGACTGGAGAAGGGCAAGCTGTTTCGAATGAGGAACGGAGCCGCTCGGATCCTGGGTGGCTTCGGATGTTTCGCGAGGCTTGGGGGGTTCCGAGGGCGGACGGCGCTGGCCGCGTTCACCCGTCGTAGAGCGCGCCGTGGTAGTCGCCAGCAGATGCATCTCTCCCGTCTTCTCTTCGATCTTCTCGGGGTCTTTGCCGGCTTCAGGGGGCGGCAGAGCTCGTCTATCTCGGCTCCGGCGAGTCGAAGTCGCCGCGAACCGCGAAAACAGACGTGTCACCTTCTTGTGAGCACACTTCGGGCATGCCGGCGGTTGATGCCCTTAAGTATTGCGCACAAGGGAGTTCGATAGGCGTCCGCATTTCTCTTGCCAGCGCGAGAAGGCCTACTGTGGGTCTTGTGCGTGCGACCTGCTGGTTCGCATTTGCCTCTTCGCCTTCGCACATGCGTAGGACGTTCGCCTACATCAGAGAGGTAGCAAGTCCTACAGAGGAATCAGGGGCGGGCTGCTACCGGAGTGAACCTGGATCAGTATATAATCCTGCCCACGAACTGGAGAGTGGGCAAAACAGTTTCGCTGACCGGGAAGGGAACTCGATGGGAGGCGAAACGGTGAGCAGACGACGCCATGGAGCAGAATTCAAAGCGGAGGTGGTGATCGAGGCGCTTACAAGGGGAAAAGACGACTGACGAACGGGCGGGCTTCTACCAGGTGTACCCGGCGCAGATCGCGGCGTGGAAGCGGAAGGCTCTGGAGGGCTCGCCCGGCCTGTTTTCAGACCGTGGCGAAAAGGACGGCAGAGAGGAGGACGCGCTGAAGGCCCGGTTTTACGAGCAGATCGGGCAACTGAAGGTCGAGCTGGACTGGCTCAAAAGAAGACTCGGAACGCACGACTGACCGGAAGCGGCTCATGGTCGAGCAGGACCGCCCCCAGATTTCGACTTCGCGCCGGTGCGAGCTGGTCGGGCTTGCGCGCTCGAGCCTCTATTGCAAGGCGCACGCTGAAGTGGGGGGAGGTGTATCTGAAGGACTACCAGGAGGTGCGGCAGGCGCGGGAAAGTCTGCCGTGCTGTCGTGCGTTTTGGAACCGCGAGAGGCCGCATCAGGTACTCGATTACCGGACGCCGGCCGAGGTGTATTTCGCAGGGCGGAGCCGGAGGGAGGAAGGGCGCGCCGGAGCGCGCCCGGTTGCTGCAGGCTCCAGTCGGCCTACTGGCTCCTTGCGCCCCCAGGAACCGTGGCAGGGTGAAACTATCCTAACTTCGCCCATTTTACGTCTTGACAGCGGGGAGGAGCTTAGTTAGAGTAGCATCAGGTTTTCTTGCCTTGCGCACTGTGGGATGGGTGGCGATGTTTCCTGCCATCCCCGTTTCCCTCAAAGACAATGACGTAAAGCGTTGAGGAATACGACCTTGCGCTAGTTCTTGCGCTCGGACGTAAGCTAGGAGGGGTGTGTACACACAATCCCCGGCATCTTTAACCTTGAATGTGGCGTTCGTCTCTGCTATTGTGTCCTTGGGCGTCATGCAAGCTCGAAGGCTTGGCCCTTCGATTCGTAAATTTGACCACGAATTTACTCCCTCAGGACTAAGTGCTGAGCGAGCAAGGAGCCAGACTCCGGGTGCCAAATATGTTGCCGAACTTGCGAGCCGAAGCACTTGGGTGTGGGCGGGGTTATTCCAACAGCAGGTCGGGGACCTGTGGGACTTTGTAGCGTGGGGCAACGAGTAACGGAAGGAGGCGGAAGAATGGAAGCGGCACGGAGAAAGATGTTTGGAGCAATAGTGCGGTTTGTCCTCGTGGCGGGGATGCTGGCCCTGCCTGTGCGGGTGGTCTTCGCTGAGCCGGAAGGGGTGGGGGCCGAGCCCAAGGAAGAAAGCGCACAGGAGGCGGGCCAAGAAGAAACGAGCGGGTCCGCCGCCCCTGATGCGCCGCAGCGCCCGCTGTTGATAGACCCCCAAACGGGCGAGTTGATTGCTGCTGATGAGGTGCCCCTGGAAAAGGTGGTCAAACTTCCCCCCGGAGACATCGAGGGAACGGTCCTGGAGGCTGACGGCGTTACCCCTCATGCCGGCGTGAAGATCGCCCTGATAGATGCGAAAACCGGCGAGGAACTCGCAAGCACCATGACGGCCGATGACGGGAAGTACGTGCTCAAGGATGTGCCCGAGGGTTTGTACATGGTGCATGTGGGCAACCCGGGCATCGGGGCTATCTTGCAGGTGACCGCGGGAGCGGAGGCGGCCCTCTTGAACATGGTGCTTCCGGGAACGGAATGGTTCCACTGGCCCTCATGGGCTCCGGCATGGATGCAGGCCTATCCGGTGCTTGGAGTTACCGTTGTAGCCGCCGGGGTCATCGTTGTGGTGACAGCCGCGTATGTTTTCACCCTCTATATGATTCCCCAGGAAGTGCGGGTCAGCCCGATTACGCCGTAGCGAGGCCGGAGTGACGGCGCACCTGCGGGCGACAGGCAGCAGAGGGGGCAGGGTAAACATCCATTTTCCGAGATCGAGGGCTCAGCGTGTGCAAGGGTAGGATGAGAAAAGCGGTAACAGTCCTGATGGCTGGTTTGCTGGTTGGTCTTGCGGGCTGCAGCTACCAGGACTTCGCTCGCCCGCCGGTTCGGAACTATCTCGGAGACATTTTCTACAAACCCAAGAGGCCACCAGAGCTCGGGAAGGTCGAGGTGCAGCGGCTGGACGAACTGGCCGAGGCGATGGCGCGGTGGCGGGAGACGATCGGCCTGACCAGGGAGGAGTACACCCTCGGCCCAAGGGATGCCCTCAAGGTCTCCATCCTTGTTCCAACCCAGTTGGATGCCAGCGTGACTGCGGAGTTCGAGGTGAACAGGGACGGGACGGCCGCCTGCCCGCTGCTGGGGGACGTCCAGGTCGCGGGGCTGACCACGAGACAGGTCGAGAAGAAACTGGCGAAGCTCTACGGCGAGAGATACTACCGTAATCCGGCGATCAGCGTGGTCATCTCCGAGTACCGGAGCAAGCCGATCTTCATGACGGGGGCGGTGGCGAATCCCGGGGTTGTGTACTTGAGTGCCAATCGGATAACCCTGCTTGAGGCGCTGCTCCTGGCCGGTGGACTCGGCGAGAACCCCGGTGATACGGCGCAGGTGACCCGCGCTGTCGAGGCGGCGGGCGGGAGTGGAAAAAGCGAGTTGAAGGCGCAAACCATCCGAGCAGATATTGCTCGCCTGATCAAGGGCTCAGACATGGTCCAGAACATCTGGATCTACCCCGGGGACGTGATCCATATTGCTCCTGCCGAAGCCAAGTACTTCTACGTTTTGGGATATGTCAGGGCCCCGGGCGTTTATCCCTTCCCCGAGGGCGGGTCCTTCCGCGTGATGGACGCCATCGCCTATGCGCGCGGGCTGGATGGGGGGGCGCACCCGGAAAAGGTGTACCTGCACAGAAGGACAACCGAAGGGTCCGAGAATATCTACCGGGTTGACCTGACCAGGATTGCTGCGGCCAAGGAGCCGGACGTCATCATGGAGCCGGGGGACAGGATCATCGTGGGAACCGGCTGGGGCCGCAGGTTTATTGAGGGCCTTCTGCACTCTCTCGGCCTCAGGCAACTTGCGCCGGTGCCGTTGCCCTGAGGGGTTGGTGAGACCGCTTCCCGGCGCCGGTTTGGCCTGGCTCGTTTCGGCAAGCGGCGGACGGTGTTGAGAACAGGATAACACGACATGGAAGAAAAAGCGCTTACAGAATCCAGTTGCGGCGCGGGTCAGACGCCAGTTTACGGCCCGGGCCAGATTGCCAGGTACGGCTCGGGCCAGACACCGGTCTTCCAGGACGCCGGCCCGGAGCCTCGCCACCAGCTCGGCCCGCTGCGGGCCAGGTACTGGACCCCCTCCGCCTGCCTGGTGGTCGTCATTACGCTCGCCGCCGCATGGACCGGCCGGACCACGCCGATCTACGAGGCATCGGCCCGGCTGCTTATCGAGCGGCGGGTTCCTCAGTTGACCCCGTTCGAAGGGGTGCAGGAGCGGAGGGATGAAACCTACGCTGCGACCGAGGTGAAGCTCATAGCCAGCAGGGCCGTGCTGGAAGAAGCGCTCAAGGATGAGAAGCTCGCGGAGCTGTTCAAGGACACGAGCGGCCTGGACGTGTCGCGGCCCTCTCTTCTCGGGAGGGCGCTGCGCGAGGTTCGCGGGGTGTTCGGATCCGAGCCGACTCGCCGCTCGGAGCCCTGGGAGCGGCTCCGAGGCGTGTTGGAGGTGGAGCCGGTGCGTGGTACCGACCTTGTCGATGTGAAGGTGGAGGGTGCAGGTGCGGAGAGGAATGCCCTTATCGCCAATGCCGTGGCCAAGGCGTACGTGGACTACAGCGTTACCCTGCGCCAGGAAAGCGCCTTCGATACCTTCGAGATGCTGCAGGGGGTAAGGAAGGAACAGGAGAACGCTCTGACAGGGGCAGAGGGGGCCTTGCTGGCTTACTGGGAACAGACCACGACACCGCACCTGGGGTCCCCTGAGGAGAGTGCGGTGGGGGATCGGCTAAAGGCGCTGAACGATGAGTATGCCAAGGTCCAGATGCGGAGAATGGAACTCAGCGTTGCGGCCAAGGCCATCGAGGAAGCCGAGAATGATGGGCATGACGTGGACTCCTTGCTGGCCATTCGCGAGATTCGGGAGGATCCGGATCTCAACGGCCTGCTCCAGTTCCTCAGGGGTGAGTACAGGGCAATGCAGGTTCGAGAGATCGAGCTGAATGCTGCCGCAGAGGCCATCGCGGAGGCCCAGGAAAGCGGCGGCGAGATCTCCTCGCTCCTGGCAATAGGCCTGGTGCGAAGTGATCCGACCGTTCGTGAGGTTTGCGATCGGCTGACCCAGGTGGAGATGGACATCGGGGCGGCCCTGCGCACGTATGGTGAGGAGCATCCGCACCTTGTGGGCCTGAGGGGCCAAAGGGAATATCTCCTTTCTCGGCTGGGCAACGCGGTCTCAGGGGTGGTGAAGTCCATTAAAGCCGAGCATCGGTTGCTTGTGAAGCGGGAGAAGGCTCAGAAGGAGCAGCTCGGCATTCAGCTTCCGGAGACAGTCCGTTCAGCGGCCAAAGCCATTGAGACCGAACACAAGTTGCTCGTGCAGCGGGAGAAGGAGATTACAGGGGCATTGAGAGAGGAAAACCGGGTGGCGCTGGAGCAGGCCAGGAAGTCGCATGGATACCAGAGGCTGAAGAGAGACATGGAACGCCAGTCCCGGGTCTTCGACGCCATCGTGGACAGGATGAAGGCGGTGGACCTGAGCAAGGATGTGGGCGTGTCGAATGTCAGTCTGGTTGATCCTGCGACCGTGCCACGCACCCCGATCAAGCCCAACAAGAAGCGTGCGTTACTCCTGGGGGTCGTTCTGGGGCTGCTCCTTGGCGTGGGGATGGCCTATGTTCTGGAATACCTGGACGATACTGTCAAGACCCCTGAGGACGTGGAGAGAGGCCTGGGGATGCCCTGGCTTGGATACGTGCCTGAGATGGAGGCGGAGGGCACCGGCCGAGACGGGATGGCCGAGCGGGCAACGCACGCTCTCATGTCGCCGTCGAGCTCGACGACCGAAAGCTTCCGTTCCATACGGACGAACATCTACTACAGCGGGGAGAAGGACGAGATAAGATCGCTTGTAGTCACCTCCGCCCTGCCTCAGGAGGGGAAGACCGTTTTCGCCACTAATCTGGCCACGACCGTAGCACAGGACGGCAAACGGGTGTTGCTGGTGGATGCCGATCTGCGGCGGCCGGGCATTCACAATGCATTCGGTCTGGAAAGAGCCCCCGGCCTGACCAGCCTGCTTGTGGAGGGCACTCCTCTTGAGGAGCTGGTTCAGGCCCCTCCCGAGGGAAGCAACGGCGAACTTGAGAACCTCCACATCCTCACCGCCGGTCCCAAGACGCCCAACCCGGCGGAACTCCTGGGCGGGGAGGCCATGGCAAGGTTCGTCCGGGAGGCGCGGGAGAAATACGACATGGTGATCTTCGACGCAGCCCCGGCCATGTTCGTGGCGGATGCCGCGGCTCTGACCAGCGGCTCGGACGGCGTCATCATGATCCTGAAGACAGCCAAAACCAGGCGCGGCTCTGCCGCCCGCGCCAGAAAGCAGTTGGAGGCCGTGAAGGGGAAGATCATAGGCGCCGTCCTGAACGCGGTCCGACCGAGGACTCTGCGGGGCTACGGCTACTACCGCTACGGGTACGGGTATTACTACTACGACTATCATCGGTACTACGAAGAGTACGCCCACGACGAGAGAAAAGAGAAAAGGAGGAGGGGGCGTAAGAAGACTGTGTGAGGACTGATTCCGGCCGATGTGGGGGCGATATCGGGCAGGACGCTTGGGGGGCTGTGGTCAAGATCTGAAAGGCGCCGGGAAATCCAACCTATGCGGGTGGAAAAGCTTCTTTCCACGCTGGTCGCAGGCACCATCATTGCAGCGTTGGTTTTCGCTCCCCTGGCTTTCGGAGCGGTGGAGCCGTGGGCGTACTCGGTGCTGGCCGTACTGGCTTACACCGCGCTTGCTCTGGCCTGTGTGAGAGCCGTGCTGAGGCGTTCCGCTCGCAGGCTCGTC
>JAUWZH010000074.1 GCA_030615435.1 Candidatus Brocadiaceae bacterium
CGCCGTTCTCCTCCTCCACGTCCTCGCGCCCGCTGGACGGGATGCCGAACATGAAACAGACCTGCCGCATCACCTCGGTCTTGACGCAACTGTAGGGTATGCCCCAGATGTGCTCTATGCGGTGCGTGCTGATTACGGCGGCGGTGAGGGGCTTGCTGCGGCCCACCGAGTAAGCCACGCCGTTGCCATCCTCGGCGCCCTTCGATGGATCGTACATGTCCTCTTCCATCACGAACAGGTCATAGTGATCCCCCAGCAGCCTCTCATCGCGCCAGGGCTCGTCTGCGAAATGCTGCAAGAGGCGCGAAGAATCCACCTGCATGCGTTCCTCGTTCAGTGCGTCGTAGACATACCAATCCACGCTCTGCCATGGAACGAGGTGGTTGTTCTCATCCCGCCACTGAGGGCTCCGGTAGTGTCCGAAGTCCTTCACGGGCATCTGCGCGGAGGCGGCGCCCAATGCCACGATTTCCTTTATGGCATCTGCCACCGCGGCCTTCTCAGGCCAGAACCCCTTGTTGTCCAGGATGTTAAGCGGCTTTAGCCTTTTCATTGCTGTCCGGCGATCCGCAGGCGAACGACATTGCGCTTTCCACTGCCTTCCCGCTGTTGCCCGCGCTCCTACTCCGACGGTCTGAACATGGGGCGCTGGCGCGAGGGCAGGAGCGGGAAGCCACTTCCGCCTTCTCAACGATCTATTATCCCCCATGGCCGCCGGCCATGCAACCGGGGACCGGTGCTGTGTGGTCAGAAAAGAACACCCCTGTCCCTCAGGAAGAGTGCTGAATCGCTTTCAGCACGGCAGTTTCCGCACGGCCGGCTCGCAGCTTTCTCACTCCTCTTCAAAGGCGGCGGCGAAGGCGATGCTGCTCGGTTGGAAATCAATTGACCTGACGAACTCGCAGGCCTCCTCGGCCCCATGCTCGCGGTCCATGCCGCTGTCTTCCCATTCCACCGAGAGCGGCCCTTTGTAGCCAATGCGGTTGAGGGCGCGAATGATCTCCTCGAAGTCCACCTCGCCGCGACCCAGGCTGCGGAAGTCCCAGCCGCGCCCCGGCTGCCCGAAGTCCAGATGAGAACCGAGGATGCCGGTTCGCCCGTCGAGCGTCACGGCGCAGTCCTTCATGTGCACGTGATAGATGCGCTCGGGGAAGGTCTCAATGAACTTGACCGGATCCACGCCCTGCCACTGGAAGTGGCTCGGGTCGAAATTGAACCCGAATTCTTCCCGGCCCCCGAGCGCCTCCAGTGCCCTCTCCGCGGTGATGAGGTCGTAAGCGATCTCGGTCGGATGGACCTCCATGGCGAACTTCACGCCGCACTCGCCGAACACGTCCAGGATCGGGTTCCAGCGCTCGGCAAACAGGTCGAAGCCCGCCTGAACCTGCTGTTGCGAAACGGGGGGGAAGGAATAGAGCAGGTGCCAGATCGAGCTGCCCGTGAAGCCGGTCACCACCTCGACGCCCATGTTCTTCGCCGTGCGGGCGCTGTCTTTCATGGTTTCGATGGCCCATTGCCTCATCTCTTCCGGCTTGTCGGCCAGCTCTTTCGGGGCGAACTCGTTGTGGCGCTCGTCAATGTTGTCGAGCACGAGCTGACCGGCGAGGTGGTGGCTGATGGCCCAGCACTTCAGCCCGCACTTCGCCAGCTGGCCTTTCTTCTCCTTGCAGTACTCGGGGCTCTTGGCGCCCTGCGCCGCATCGAGGTGATCTCCCCAGCACGCCAGTTCCAGTCCTTCGTAGCCCCACTCGCCCGCCTTCTTCGCGAGCTCCTCCAGTGGCAAATCCGCCCACTGGCCGGTAAACAGAGTCACAGTTCTTGCCATGTATCTCTCCTCCCGCAAGGGTCAAATGTGGGCTGCGGACGCCGCCGTCCGGCAGCGGCACGCCTCCCTGTAATCCGACCGGCCCGCAAGCAGAAACTCAGGCCCTCGGCACGTTGATCCAGGTTTTTTCCTTGTCCGCCTGGACCAGCGCCTCCAGAACAGCCTGGCATTTCACGCCGTCCTTAAAGCCGGGGCTCGGCTGGCGGTCCTCCGCGATGGCGTCCATCATCTCCTTCACTTCGTTTACGAAGCACTCGCCATAGCCGATGATGTGCCCGTCGGGCCACCAGTTCTCGAACCCGGGCGTCTGAGCATTGGTGGCGAGGACCTTCCGGAAGCCCTGCCTGGTGCCCTCGCCGGCCTTCCAGTACTCCAGGACGTTCATGTCCTCGAAGTTCCAGCCGATGCTGGCCTTGGAGCCGTTGATCTCCCAGTGATGATAGTTCTTGCGCCCGCCGGCGAACCGGGTCGCCTCGAAGGTGCCCACGGCGCCGTTGGCAAAGCGCGCGCACGCGACCACCGCATCGTCCACGGTAACGCGTCCCAACTCCTTGCTCGCCTTGCGGTCGGTCAGCTTGCTGCCGGCGGCGCCTTTCTCCCTCGGGCGCTGCTTGATGAAGGTCGCCAGCGTGCCGCAGACCGACTTGATGTCACCCACCAGGAAGCGCGCCATGTCTATGATGTGCGCGCCGAGGTCGCCGAGGGCGCCGCTGCCGGCGATCTTCTTCTGCAGCCGCCACACCAGCGGGAACTCGGGGTCCATGATCCAGTCTTGTAGGTAGGCGGCGCGCATGTGATAGATCTCGCCGAGTTCCCCCGACTCGATCATCTGTTTTGCCAGGCGCGTGGCCGGCACGAAGCGGTAGGTAAATCCGCACATCGCTTTCACGCCCGCCTTCTGGACGGCCTTGTACATCGCCTTCGCCTCGTCCAGGTTCATCGCCAGGGGCTTGTCGCAGAGGATGTGCTTGCCCGCCTCGGCTGCTGCGATCACCTGCTCCACGTGCACGTTGTTGGGGGTGCTGACGTCCACGAGGTCAATGTCCTCGCGCCTCACCATCTTGCGCCAGTCGGTGGAGTACTCTTCCCAGCCGTACTGCTCGGCTGCGGCCCGCACGGCGCCCTCGCGTCTGGCCGCCAGGCACTTCATGACGGGGACGCATTTCGGCTCCCAGATCGGCCCACAGTTCTGGTAGCCGAAGCTGTGCGCCTTGCCCATGAAGCCCGCGCCGATCATTCCGACGTTCACTTCTTTCCTTTTTGCCATGACCGCATTTCCTCCCGACGAGCGCCTCGCTTGACAGCATCCGCCCGCAAATGTTTAGCGTTCACTTTCTCAGGTTGGATTATATGCGCTGGCCGGCGCTCGTCAACTGGCGTCGAAGAACGGTGAAGAACTTGGGGCGCGCGGGAAATCCACATGCAGGGCTGCTATTCGCGACCCTGTGATTCCGCGCCGGGACCGCCAGAAGGCACGACGTCTCAGCAGATGGGGGAGCCCCTTATGCGGTGACCTCGTCCATGACCATGCGCCAGTCGGGGTCCGGGTAGTCGGCCGGACGCTACTTCTCAGGGGCGGCACGCCCCGTGTGCCTGAGGTTGTGGTGGAACATCGGCCAGGGGGTGTCGGCCAGGCCTCCGGAATTCCCCTCGATGGCGTACAGTTTGCCGTCGTACGATCCGACATAGATCGTGCCGTCGTCCCCGATGGCCGGGGACGAGCGAACGTCGCCGCCCGTGGGGAACTCCCACTTCTCGGCGCCGTCGGGGTTGACGGCGTAGAGCCTGTGGTCGCACGATCCGACGTAGATGGTGCCGTCGGCCCCGATGGCCGGAGAGGAGAAGACGGGGCCGCCGGTGTCGAACTCCCACTTCTCGGTGCCGTCGGGGTTGATGGCGTAAAGCTTGTTGTCGCCCGATCCGACGTAGACGATGCCGTCGGCGCCGATGGCCGGGGAGGAGAACACCACGTCGCCGGTGGTGAACTCCCACTTCACCGTGCCGTCGGGGTTGATGGCGTAGAGCTTGCCATCGTGCGATTCAACGCAGACCCAGCTCTCCGAATACCCCGGGTCGCGACAGGTCGCGTCCCACCATCCGACGTAGATGGTCCCGTCCGCCCCAATGGCCGGCGAGGACCACACCTCGCTGCCGGTGCGGAACTGCCACTTCTCCGTGCCATCGGGGTTGATGGCGTAGAGCTTCCAGTCCCACGATCCGACGTAGATGGTCCCGTCGGCCGCGACGGACGGAGAGGAGGAGACCGGGCCGCCGGTGTCGAACTCCCACTTCACGGTGCCGTCGGGGTTGATGGCGTAAAGTCTATGGTCCTTCGATCCGACGTAGATGGTTCCGTTGGCCCCGATGGCCGGGGAGGAGACGACCATATGGCCGGTGGTGAACTCCCACTTCTTCGTGCCGTCGGGGTTGATGGCGTAAAGCTTATGGTCCTCCGATCCGACGTAGATGGTTCCGTCGGCCCCGATGGCCGGGGACGAGCGAACCACGCTGCCCGTGGTGAACTCCCACTTCTTCGTGCCGTCGGGGTTGATTGCGTAAAGCTTCTTGTCGAACGATCCAACGTAGATGGTGCCGTCGGCCCCAATGGCCGGGGAGGACCGTACCTTCCCGCCAGTGTCGAACTCCCACTTAAGATCCCCTGGCGTGGCCTGGGCCGCGGCACACCAGAACGCAGCCAACAGTGCAATACATAACGCCGGAACGTGAAAACTCCGGCCTACCTTCCCTCCAAACCTTCTCGGCGAACCAGTCTGCATGGCATCCCTCCTCTCAGGAAAAACCCCCCAGGACAGCGGCCCCCCCGCTCCGAGGTCGGCAGCCCTAGCAGACCCGCCCCCTCGTCGTCCCGGCCCCCTCACCAGCCGCAGCCCGTGGGGAGCCGCAGGGTAATGACGCCGGCATGTGATGTCAAGAGTCCCATCCGGCCCATCACGTGTGAATGTATCCCCTGCGGCGGCACTCCTCCCTGAACCGGCTGTACTTCTCCTCGTATGCCGGCATCACATCGGCTCGCGGCGCGACGCTGCGCTCCACCTTCACCATCCCTTCCGCCGCCTCGGCGAGCGTGCCGAAGCCCTTCATCACGGCGCCGATTATGGCCGCGCCCATGGCCCCTCCGGTGACCACTGGCCGCAGGACCTCCCGTCCGAGCGTGTCGGCCCGAATCTGAAGCCAGGCGTCGCTCTGCGCGCCGCCGCCGGCGGAGTAGATGACGTCGCCGACCTCCGCCCCGAGCTCCTGGAGCATCTCGAAGGCCAGCCTCTCCAGGCAGGCCACACCTTCGAGGTAGGCGGCGAACAACTCCTCGCGGCTCCCGGGCGTGCCTATCAGAAACGCTTCGGCCTCGGGATCGGAAAAGGGGAATCTCTCTCCCCGCCTGACCAGCGGGTAGGCGACCAGGTCGGTGGGGCTGTGCGCGAGGGCCGAAGCGCCGAGGCGCTCCATTTCGGTCGGCTCGAACTCCGCCATGATGCATTCGGCGCCGGTGTTGCTCGCCCCTCCGGGCAGCCACCAGCCCTCCGGGTGCCGATGGCAATAGATGCGGCCCTCGGGATCGAGCAACAGTTTCCGCGTGACCCCCTTGACCACGAGCGTGGTGCCGATGGTAGTGTTGAATTCGCCCGGCTCGACGGCGCCGCTCGATATCTGCGAAGCGCAGCCGTCGGTCAGGCCCGCCGCCACCGGCGTCCCCTCTGGGAGGCCGAGTTCCCTGGCGCGCTCCGGCAGCAGCTCCCCCGCCTTCTCTCCGCTCCTCTGCACGGCGGGCAGCTTCTCCAGCGGGATGCCGAGCTTGCTCTCGATAAAGCCGGGCCACCGCTCGTGGAGCAGGTCGTAGCCGTACTTCAGTGCGTTGGTCTGATCGGTCCTGCCCCAGGTTCCCGTGAGCCAGCCGATGATGAAGTCGGTGGGGGAGATGAACAACTGGGCCCCGGTGAATTGCTCGGTGCGATGGCCCTTGAGCCACAGGATCTTGGGCAGGCCGAAGGACGCCTTGAACCGGTATCCGAGGGAGGAAGCCAGGTCGGCGCCGGCGGCCTGGACGGCCTCCGCCTCCTTATCGCTGCGCGGATCGTTGTACATGATGGCCGTGCCCAGGGGCCGGCCGTCGCCCGTCACCGGGCAGAGCGTCCCGCTGGTGCTGGTCACGCCGATTGCCGCGATGCGGCTCGCCTGAACTGCCGGTTGCGCCACGGCCCCCCGCACGGCCGCGGCAGCGGCCCTCAGCCACGACGCCGGCTCCTGCTCAAACCATCCCTCGGGCAGGCCCGCGATGGCGAGGGTGTCGTAAGGGCAGTCTCCCTCCCCCACCACATCCCCGCCGCCGGTTACCAGGATGCAGCGGGCGCCCTGTGTCCCCACGTCAATGCCGCAGAAGATCGCTTCGCCCCCGACCATTGTCTCGGGAATCCTTTCCTTAAGTTCCTGTCGAAAAAGCGGGTGCCGTCCCCTGCCTCGTTTGGGCACGTTGCCTGCCGGCGCTCTACTTCGGGCCGTCGTGAGTCAGCTTTTCCGCCTCTTCCAGTATGCCTATCGCGCGGGACTTGGCCGCCTGGAAACCCGCCAGCGGCGCCTCCGCGAACATCCCGCCCGGTACGGCCCGAAGCACATTCCGGAACGCCACCCTGCGCTTTTCAACCTGAAGGAGGCAATCTGCCTCGCTGCCGATCAGGGACTCCATCTCAGTGCCAAGCCACGCCCGCTTGAGGACGGCGCCGGCCTGCCCGGTCGGGAGGTCCAGCACCGGCCTGCCTTTCCGAAGCGCGGCAGCTCCCAGGGCGGCCTCCTCCCGCGCGTCGCGCAGAATGTGCCAGAGCACCGACTGCCTGTCCACCTGCCCAGTGGGGCGGGGGCAGAGCACGGCTGCCCCTGCAAGCTCCTGCCAGGCGGCAGCCCAGAAGGCGCTGCGGAGCTCCAGCGCCGCCTTGCGCCAGTGCATCCCCCGCACGTCGAGGAAAAGCCAGACGGAATGCTCAGGGCGAATCCTGCCGGCCTTCAGGAGGGCTGCTACGGCGCCCGGCGCGCAGCCGCCTTCGACGAGCCAGTGTTCGGGGGGACTCCCCAGCCATCGCGTGTCCGCTTCGAGGCCGCGAAGGCGGGGAAAGACCACAGCGGGGGTGAACCCCATCGCGCGAACCGGTTCCACCGCCCGCAGGTCATCCACACCGGACCACAAGAGCCAACCAGGAGCCGGAAGGGTCGCCATCCGCCCGCCCATTGCGCGGGCCATGCGCTCGGCCCCCTCAGCCCCCGAGGCAGGCGAATGGAACCCGAGCATGTCCAGACTCGCGGACCCGGGAGCGTGCGGAGCCCTCCGGGCGGAACGCCATTGCGTGTCCCCATCCGTCCGCAGCGTCAGGGCGCTCACCGTATAGCCGATCAATTTCGAGATGGCCGTTCCTGCCGGCTCCGGCCCTGCCCCCCCGGCATCCACGAACCACAACGCGAAGCCTTCGTGCGGGGCGAGCCGCCGGGCCGACACGTGCACCCGGATCGGCGCTTCCATCCCCGCCGCGTCCCCTTCGAGGTAAAGGCGGGCCGAATAGACCCCCGGCTTGAGGTGGGAGGCATCCAGGGTGAGGGCCATCCAGACCGTCTCGTCTTGGGCGACCCCGCGTTCGGCGAAAGGCACCAGGTAAGCCCTCCCTTCCCCGTCCTGCTCGACCGACCAGAGGTAGGCCGCCGCGGGATGGAGAACGCGCAGGCCTTTTTCGGGCTCCTGCGCTGCCGCGATGCTCACGCGCAGACGTCCCACCGGGGCAAGCGCCCGGACGGCGAAGAACAGCGTTTCGCGCTCCCCCGCACATAGTGCCACATGGACCGGCCCACCGAGCAAGCGCGGCCGGCCGCCCTCAAACTGCCAGAAGACAAATCCCCTTTCCCGCGCCTCGTCGTCGGGGGGAATCCCGGCTTCCGGCTCGAGCGCCTCTGGCTGTGCCAGCCTCGCCACGTGCGGCGAAGGCAAATCGTCCGCCAATTCCATCGGCGCTGAGGTGCCCGCTGACAGAGGCGCCAGGAACCGCCCGACCAATTGCCCTCTGCCGTAGAGTTCGTGCAGAAACCAGGCCGGACGGGCCTCGCTTTGCCGCACGGTGAGCTTGCCGACCACAGGTCGGCGGGCCGCGATGCGCCCATAGTGCAAGGTATCGCACGGTTCCAGTTCGGCGCCGTCCGCCCCGTAGGCGCGGGTCACGATGGAAAGGTCTGCCAGGTCCTCCCCAAGCGGCATGATGCGCAGGTTTATGCTGAGAGCGCCGTCCGCTGCGCGAGAGGTAGTGGTGTCGGCCGCGAATTGCGGAGTGAGGCTGCTCACTGCCGCAAATCCCTCCAGAGGCACGACCAGCAGCTCGCTTTCCAGCGCAGATGCCGCCGGCACGGGCCGATAGCGCCAGCGGGTCAGCACGGCGCCTTCGCAGTTTCTCTCGGCCCAGAAGCGCCGCGGCCCCGCATCCAGGAAGACAAAGCCGATCCCCCTTTTCGTCACGGGGTCGGTGACGGCGACCCAGCTCATGGGGCCCTCAGCGCGTCGGAGAGGATTCAGTTCGCGCAGCAGGGTGGCGGACGTGATGGCCCTCGAGCCGCCGCCCCGCCCCAGGCAGTAATACTCGCGCCCCGTTTGTTTGCCCTCGGCAGGAAGCACGATGCTCGAGAGCGCCGGGGCATCGGCTCCGCCAAGCGGGAATCGCGAATGGTTCTCAAAGGTCAGCTTCGCGCGGAAAAAGGGCAAACTGCGCGAGAACAGGAAGCGCTTGCGCACGACGAGCGGCCCGCAGGTGCACGCGAACTCCAGGGAAGCTTCCCCGGGGCCGACTTCCCTGTGGACGAGCTTGAAGGGGAGGTCCGCGCTGTGGACCTCCTGGAGCAGGCCGCCCGGAGCGCTCCTCCTCCACTCGGTCGCTTCAGCCTTTTCCTCATTGCCGAACCGCAGGGAAGTAATGCTCGCCCCGAGCGCCGGCCTGATGACCACCTCGTAGAAGTCGTTCCCGACGACCATCGCCGTCTCGTCGCCGATCTTGCGCTCCCAGACCCTGAGCGGTCCCGCGCCCTCAGCGGCGTCAGGGGCGGCAGTCCCGAGGCTGCCCAATGCAGTCCCGAAGCACACTGCGGCGAGCAAGACAAGGCGTCTGAGTTGCTTTCTGCGTGGCATTATTACCTCTGCCGGTGCCGCCGGCCCCAACCGGCCCGACCAGCATCAGTAAAGCGGCTCCCAGAAGGCATGTCAAGGCGTATCGGGCCGCCCTGGGGTGGGGTTGGCACGAAACGGCGCGCGTTTTCTCTCGCCCGGGCCGATTTGTTTTCGGTTCTTTCTGAGGCCGGCGCAAGGGCTTCTCAGGCCGTCCTCGGGGATTTCGCGCTGCAAATGTTGACTTCGGGGAATCCCCCCTCTTATACTCCTGAGACGCCGTCGTCCACGCACGTAACGGGGACAAAGACAGTGTCCAGGCCGACCTTCGCGCGGATAGACCTCGATGCGGTGATGCACAACGTCAGGGCGTTAAAGCGGCTGATCGGCGGGCGGAAAGTCTGCGCTTCGGTCAAGGCCGACGCCTACGGTCACGGCGCCTGTGCCGTGGCCAGAGCGATGAGCATCGCCGGGGTTGATATGTTCGCCGTCGCGATGACGGAGGAGGCGGTGGAGCTGAGGGAGGCAGGTATCCGCCGGCCGATCCTCCTGCTCACCACCGTCCCCGAAGAAGATATGGCCGATATCCTGCGCCACGGCATAACCGCCTGCATCACCGACGAGGCATTCGCACAGATGCTCTCTCAGGAGGCCCTCCAGCAGGGAAGGCCCGCCGAGGCGCACGTCAACGTGGACACGGGGATGGCACGGGTGGGCATCCCGCACGAGGGCGCCGCCGAGGCCATCCTGCGCATCAGAGAGCTTCCCGGCATAGTGCTGACGGGGATATTCACTCACTTCGCCTGCTCCGATTCGGAGGACCTCTCGGTGTCGCGGCAACAGATGGCCCTCTTCCGAGAGGTGATCGGTTCCCTGAAGGCGAGCGGCGTTCCGGTGCCGATGCTCCACATCGCCAACAGCGCCGCGACGCTGCGGATGCCGGAAGCGTACCTGGACTGCGTGCGACCGGGATTGATCCTCTACGGGCTCTATTCCAGGAGGATGCTCGGGGCTCGGATTGCGCTCAAGGCGGTGATGTCTCTCCAGACCCACATATCTTTTTGCAAGAGGGTTCCGGCGGGCACGAAACTCGGTTACGGACATACCTTCACCACGTGGCGCGATTCCGTGATCGCCACCCTCCCGATCGGCTATCACGATGGTTACATGCGTGAGTATTCCAACACGGGCGAGGTCCTCATCCGCGGACGTCACGCACGGGTGGTGGGACGAGTCTGCATGGATCAGACGCTCGCCGACGCCACGGACATACCTGGCGTGAGCCCCGGAGATCAGGTAGTCATATACGGCGAGCAGGACGGGCGGCGCATCCGCATCGAAGATATGGCGTCCCGGCTCGGCCGGGTACCTTACGAGTTGACCTGTGCGATCGGGGGCCGTGTTCGCCGCCGCTATGTGCTCAACGGGGAGGTGGTCGGGGAAACGCCGATGAGGTCGTTGGTTCCCCCGGCAGTACTGCGCCAGGTCTTCCCGAGCGTGGCAGATGCAGGGACTGAGGCAAAGCCTGCTAGGCGTGGAGCCGCTTGACCTGAAGGCCGTGCTGGGGCGCGCCGGCGGCGAGATGCCGGAGCTGCTTGCCCTGCGAGGGTCCTTCGCTGGTGACCTTCCCATCCTACGGCTCGTGCAGCAGACCGTGGATGCGGTCCGTCGGGACCCTCCGCCCCCGGGCCGGAGCTGTGCCGGGCCGTGCAGGCCGTGGT
>JAUWZH010000128.1 GCA_030615435.1 Candidatus Brocadiaceae bacterium
GCTTGCAAGAGCGCAACAGCGCGCAGGCAATCGGCCACCACGTCCGGCGGCACATCACCCTCCCGGACAGCAGCCAACCCCAGCAACATGGCACCTGCCGAGATGTCCATGGCGCTCCAAATGTGCCCAACGGATCTCTCACTCAGCCGGCCAACCGGCGCAACTGTTCCACGCGACGCTCACCTCCACCTGCCTGCCCTCTGAATGCTTTCCCACAGCCTTTCCATGTAATAGCAGTAGCTGGAGAACGACACGTCCGGGGGGATGCTGTGGTCTGTGGCCGGCACGTAGCCTCCCTCCCGCATGAGCGGCTCGACCCGCGCCAGTTCCGCGTCAATTGCCTCCGGGCCGGCAGCGAGAGCCCGCTTGTCAATGCCATACCAGATCCGCAGCTCCCGGCCGTACTCGCGCCGAACGGCCACCACGTCCATGTTCGACTGCACCTCGAAGGGGTAGAGGATGTTGATTCCCGCGTCAAGCCAGATCGGAATGAGTGAGTGGACATCTCCATCGCTGTCCAGGGAGATGAACTCAACGCCGCGCGACCGCAGGAACTCTACCACTCGCCTGTAGCGCGGCAGCATGTAGCGCCGGACCATGCGAGGGCTGATGAGGGGGCCGTTGCGGTACGCCATGTCCTCCCAGAACCCGTACACGTCCACATCCGTCTGATCCAGAATGCAGGACATCACGGCGATGATGAACTCGGCCACCGCATCCATCATTTCTTCCACGAAGGCTGGATCGTCGTAGAAAAGCTCGCACAGGCGCTCCACGCCCACCAGGTTGCGCAGCGGCCCGAAGAATCCGCCCCACCGGTCGCTGATGACCACGAACGGGCAGTCACGCTCTCGGCGTGCGCGCAGATTCTCCTTCCAGTCTTCCCCGAGTCTGGCGGCCATGTCCGGGCGCATCCTTTCCTTCCAGAACCTGCGGAAATCCCCACGGTTCTTCACTGGGAAGCGCACGAACTGCGGCATAGAAGAATGCGGATAGTCCTTGCGCTCGCGCATCAGGATTCCCTCGTGATTCACGTAAAGGATGCTCCGCTCGTCCTCCTCCACGACCCTGCGCTCGAAGGGCGGGTTGGGAAAGAACCACGTCCACTGCACTTCCCAGCGTTCGGTGGGGAACTGCGGCGCATCGGGTTTCCCGTAGCCTTCCTTCTTCCATCTCTCCAGGGTTTCCGGCCACGCCCCCATCCCTTCCATGTAGGGCACGTGGTCGAAGTCCTCGTAACGCATCACGCGCAGGAAACGCTCGCGGCTGGTCACTGCCGCCTCCTTTCCAACACGGTGAGCAGGTCCTGCTGGAGCCGCGGGGTGCGGAGAGGCCCCTTGCCGCCCGGGCCAGCTCCGACAGCCCTAAGGTCACGCTCCTCTCCGGTGCCCGTCCGCGCTGATACTAACCAGGCGGCCCACCGATGTCCAGCGATCGCCTTCTGTGAGGCATCAGCGTTGTTCGCAGCGCGGAAGTCACGGCGGCAAGGGCCAGCCGTGATACTCGCCCCGCTTCCCCCAAGCACACTGGGCTGCGAAGGTCCGGCGGGGCTTACTCTCCCCCGCAGCGGATCACCATGTCTGGGCAAAGTAGATTTTGCTTGACAGATTGCCCTCAAGCGCCTACACTGAAGGGTGCTGAGAGGGGGGCGAAAGGGTTTCGACCGGGTGCAGAAACCGAAGGTTGCGCACCGAGGTTGTCAGGAGGCCTCGTAAAACACCTGGCAAAACCAAACATGCCGTTACACCGGCATACGCACTGGCGGCCTAATTAGCCGCTACGCCCGCGTCGGCCTTGCCTGTGGGCTGACGTGCGGCGACTGAGCAGCAGGCTTACCCGCCTAACCCTTTGCCTGCAGAAAGGCGGGGAAGGCCGCAGAACGGCCTACAGCAGGCTGGCCGTCTTGGATCCTGTCAATCGGAGCCGAGGCGGCGAGAACAGAAAAGATTGACTATGTGCGTAGCGACCTCGGCGGAATGTTCTCGGGACGCGGGTTCGATTCCCGCCGCCTCCACCATAACTCATTACGGGGCAAGGAGTTAGAAACTTCTCGCATCGCCTTGCTGGGGCTTGCTAAGTCTTGAACTGGCAAGCCCTTTACGTTTCCCTCAGCCTCCGCCGAAGTGTCTGCCCCGACACCTTCTTCATTGCATTCTCTTGCATCGGATTGAGCCTGCGAGCATCCTGCGTTCCGCAAATAGTCCGCACGCTCCACCCCCTCTGCAGCCGTCAGGTCGGGCAGTGCTTCAATGCCCTCGACCAGGTCAATCACCTGGAAGTGGGTATACTTCAGGGTCGTCGAGAGGTCCGCGTGGCGCGCAAGAAGGCGCTGCCTGTGAGGAGCAATGCCCGCTTTCCCCAGGAGCGTGCAGAAAGTGTGACGGGTGGCGGCGTAGAGGTCCAGCACAGCGCCGGTGTCATCCCGCAGGGGAATCCCCGCGAAAGCGCAGTCTTTTCTGAACTGCTCGTCCGTGAGGTGCCTCGGCACCTTTACGACTCTCTCGTCACCCTTTGGTGGCCGGCCCAGGTCACTCGTGCGCTCCTCTCTCCAGTCTCGGAGAGCAGCCGCGAGGCCGGAGTTCAACGGGACTGTGTCGCGGCGTCGCGACTTCGCGTATCTCGCTTCAACCGTCAGGGTCGGAGGATCCGAGTCGAGGTCCAGGCATCCCCATGTAAGGGTCCGGATCTCGTTCACCCGAAGGCCCGCGAGTGCGCCCAGCCGGTAGATCATCGCCCGTTCAAGACCGCAACATCGGAACCGTTGGACAGTCTCAGGGCGGGCATTCGAATGTCCTTCCAGATAGCGCTCCACGCTCCTCCGCTCGGCCGCTTCGAACAGCCGCTGAAGCTGAGCAGGAGTCAGCGCCATCCGGCGAACGCGGACGTCGTCCTCCCCCTTCAACCGCGACAGACCAGCGAGAGGATCTGTCCACCCCTTCGTCACGCTCAGCCAGGACGTGAACTGCTTCAGAGCGGAGGAGTAGTCATTGACAGTCTTCTTGGCCGCCCCCTCTCGCCGCACGTCCAGCAGGAACCGTTCAGCCTTCGGCAGCGTCAGATCGGAGAAGAGATCTGCGCGCATGAGCTTCCGTTCGACCAGGAAGCGGACCGGGCAGGTCAGAAGCCACCAAGTGACGACCAACAGATCGCGGAGGGCTATCAAGGCCGTCTTGAGCATCGCTGCGGCGCCGGGGAAGCCGGGAGCAGCTCTTGTCGCCGCCGAAGATCGGGCGACCGCCGACGCGGCGGCGCTATGCACGGTACGCCTTGCCACGCTCTTGCCAGAAGCAGCGCGTTGGGAAGCGGAGGAGCGTGCCCTCTGGCCCTTGACGAGCAGTTTGCCGTTCTTGACCTCAGCCCTGAGGACTCTGCCGGCCTCGCTTACCAGAGACAAGCTCTTTCTGGCCTGCTCGTGCCGTTCGAGGTCGCCACCCGGATGTCTGAAGACGGCAAGTTCTCTCCTCTCAGTTTGCGTGACGGTCTCCTCCAGCTGCCTTGCGCTGTAAGTCCTTCCGGGCTTGAGGCCCAGGATCTGGAGCGCTTCCAGGGGCGACATGGGTTACTCCTGTTCTTCCAGGAAGTAAAGGCCTGCCACATGGCTGAAGACTTCGATGATCGCCTGAGGCCCCTCATAGTTGCCGATAAAAACGTATTGCTCCGGCCTGGAGGCGAGTTTCCTGAGAAGATCCTCTTCCACGTCCGAGGGGCTTGCCCCAATGCCTATGGTCCAGATGTCAGCGCCCTCTGACTTGATCTCCGAAGCCGTGCTGACAGGGCGCTTGCCCGTGTTGCAGCCGCCCGTGAGCATGATCACTACGATCTTGAGGTCAGGAGGACACGACGCCATCATCTTCTGGATGCCCAAGATCCCTTTCCTCATCTCAGTCGAACCGGAATTGCCCAGACAGCTCAGGCTCGCCACAAGCCTGTTGAAGCACTTCCCCACTTGCAGTGGCTCGCTACAGAGGTGGAACTCGTCTGAGAAGGTGCTAATGCCTACGTAGCTCAGCGGGGACCGCTCTAGCAAGAACCTGAGCATCTGGATGACTGCCTGGCAGGCGACCAAGATGCGGGATGGCGGGATATCGGTGCGCTGCATTGAGCCTGAGTTGTCCAAGAGGACGAGGAAGCAGACCGTGAGGTAGCCCGCCGCGCTGGCGGCGGCGGGCCGTTTCCTCGCACGTTCCTTCTCAGCCGAATGGGCTGCAGGTTCGTCCAGGAGAAACAATCTGTGTAGCCAGCTCATGTTCCTACTCCCTATTCAATGGCCTTGCGGTCGATCTGCTGGCGAATCTTCTGGCCGGTCTCGATATCGAGCGCCTCGGCCGTGATGATGCCGTTCTCGTCTGCTGAGATGGTCACCTCGATCCTGGGCTTCTCAGGGTCAGAGCTGGGCGTGACACCCTGCAGCAGAAAGGACTGCACTTTCATCTGCTCCTTGTACTCCTCCTCTTCCTTGCCTTCGCAGATGATGAGTTCCGCCGTAAGGCCAGAGGTGCCCGGCATGCTCGCTACTCCGAAACGCCTCGACTTGCTGACAGGGAGTGGCGTTGCTTTCGGGATGATGCAGCCGACAAACATCCTGTCAGGGTCTGAGTCGCCGAGCTTGTGGGCGGCGACCCCGATGTCAAAGCTCGTTACGTCCTGCATCTTCCGGATGGGGAGGAACTGCGTGGGCTTGCCACTCAGCTCATAGGCCTCAATGGCACAGCCCTGGGCGATGGCGGCGTCCACGCTGACATCCTTCAGGATGGGCACGCTGCCGCCGGCGAGATCCTCGACCATCTGCTGGATGCAGGGCATGCGGGTAGCGCCACCCACCAAGACGATGCCGCTCAGCTTGCTGACGTCGCCGACGCCTTTCTGGATGGCGCTGAGGCACTTCTCCCTGATCCTGTCGACATAGTCCTTGGTGAGTTCGTCGAACCTCTCTCCCGTGAGAGCTCCAGCATCACCTGGACGCCCTTGGCCATGATGGGGATAGTGTGGCGCTCTCTAGCTTCGAGAGCTCCCTCTTGGCCCTCTCTGCCTTCTCCCGAATGTCCTGGAGGAAGGCGGCGTCAGCAGGGTCGGCGGGGTCGAACTTCACCTCGTGCTTCTTCTTGAACTCCTCGAGAATGAGCTTCTCGATTGCCATGGTGAAGTCGGTGCCGCCCAGGCGCCGGTCCCCATCGCTGGTGAGGACCTTGCTCTCCTTTTCGAGCACCTCGGCGATGGACATGTCCATGGTGCCGCCGCCAAGGTCCGCCACGGCGTAAATGCCCCGCGGATCTCCTTATGGCTGAACATGTACGCCCTCAGGGCCATGGAGGGCTCGTTCGCGATACGCAGCACCTTGAGGCCGGCAAGGTTGGCAGCTTCCCCGGTGGCCTGCCTGGCGGCGTTGTCGAAGTAGGCCGGCACCGAGATCACTGCGCTATCCACCGTCTCCCCGAAGTAGAGCTCAGCAGACTCCTTCAGCTCCTTGAGGATGAGGCTGCTGATCTCGACAGGGGAATACTTCTGGCCGGTGTCGGGATGGACGTATGCCGTAACGTCCTCGCCCATCATGCGCTTGACTTCCCAGACGCAGTAGTCAGGGCGGGCAATGATCATGTGCAGGACCCTTTCGCCCACCACTGCCTGCCCGTCCTCAGAGAAATACACCACAGAGGGCGTGAGGGTGTTGCCCTCACGGTTCTCTGCCACCAAGATCCTGTTGTCCACGATCGCGGCCACCACCGAGTAGGTGGTGCCAAGGTCGATCCCTATCTCCCGTGACATTCCTGAAACCTCCTCTCGTCAGAAGAAACCCTCGTTTCACGCAGCCCGGGTCTGCTTGCCGATCACCTCCTTTCCTCAAGCTGGACCTTCACATCGTCGTACAGGACGATGGAAGCGGGCTTAATAACCCTTTCCCTGCCGTTGCGTTTGCTAACGAGCCCCATCCTTCGGACCTCTCCGTCGCCTGTAACGCCGTCGGGCCTGGGACAGGTGGCTATTGGCATGTGGCGCGAAGGATCAAAGCGCTCTGCCGAGTCGATGAGCTCAACGTCGTTCATCTTCAGAAGCGAGACCACGTCGGCTCGCATGCATTCGATCCCTGAAATGGTTTCGCGTGCGAACATTCTGGCAAAGCAGTTGGCTGGAGAGCCTTCGGCCAATGCCTTGAGGTTGCCGAGAAGCTCGTCATACTGGCTGAGCGACATGCCGAGAGCATCGAGAATATCCGAGCTTGGACCTTCCTTGGGCGGGTCTGTTACACGCGCGGTTGCTTCATCCGGCACGTGCAAAGGGGCAGTGTTGGGGACGCCAGCCAGCGGTTCCGGCCGGCTGGTACGCTTCCTGAGGTCAAGAAGAAGCTTCAGGATGCGCGCGTGGTCCCTGGCAAGCTCGTTGTGCCTACGGACATTGTGCATGCCAGGCCGGAGGAGCTTGTCCATCATGTCACTCCCCGCCCAATCCCAGATGCACCCAACCGAATCCCGCATGTCTGAGACCTCGGTCAGGCCCGACAGGACATACTCCCGCTTGGTATACTGGAACTTCAGGTGCTTGAACGCTTCGACGATGTGACCGAGGGTGGCGACTGGCGGATCTGCTCCAATGTCCCGAAGTGCCTCTTCTACGGTCTGTCGGGCATCGGAGATGACGTTAAGGCTCTTCATCAAGGACCGGTTCTCGCCGAGCAGTTGAATCATGCTACGGGGAAAGCCTTCTGTCACAGGGGCAAAAAGGGCGAACCGGCACTCTCTCGCTCTGATCACCAGCCAGTCCTGGCCCGGCATTTCCTGGAGGCCGACGAAGTTGTCGTGTCGGTCGAAGATGATGACGCTTGAAGGGGTGGATGAACCGTTGTCCAGTGCAGCGATGCCTGTTGCCAAGACCTGGAGCAAGTTGGTCTTGCCCGTGCCGGTCCGTCCGATTACGAGAGCATGACGTCGAAGCCACTGTGGGAAGAGCTTCAGCGTCCAGCCGTTGAGGGGCTCTATGCCGATCTCGACGCCTGATTGATGAAGCTCGGACTGGTCGTAGTAGTCAGCCTCTGCGGGCGGGTACGGCAGGCCATCACCCACAAACATGGCCTTGATCAGAGAAGCGTTGTGGTAGGTTGCCAGGAACTCCTCCTGCCTCGCAAT
>JAUWZH010000100.1 GCA_030615435.1 Candidatus Brocadiaceae bacterium
GGAGGCCTTTTCGGCGAGGCGCGTGAGCGCGGCGGGCGGGATTGTCGCCGCCCTCAGCGGAGGGCACGGAGCCGACGCGGAGGAAGCGGCGGAGCAGTTCTCCCGGGCCGTCCTCTCGCCTTTCCGCGGGCACCTGGAGGAGCCGACGAAGCGCCTCTACCTCGCCTGCCCGCCGCAGCTCAGCGCGGTGCCCTGGTGCGAGCTGCCACTGTTCGGGGAGCCGCTGGGGGAGCGACTTCAGGTTGCTTTCCTCGGCGGCCCGTCGGATCTGACGGTCGCCTTCGAGCTCAAGGGTTACGGGCGGGACTCGTTGCTGATTTGCCGGGGGTGGCCCGAAGGCGTGGAGGTGGCGGGAGAGGGACCCGCCGATGGGGGGACCGTCGTCCTGGACGCCTCACGCGTTGATCGGAGGCGGCTGCTGGAGGCGGCGGCCTACCAGGATTTTCTGTGGTTTTCCAATCCCGTGGTCTTGTGCCGCGAGGAACCTGCCGCGAGCTACCTTGAGCTTCCGTCGGCCCTCGGGAGGCTAGCGGGCCTTGACGTGAGCGACCTGTCAGGGCTGGGCAGCCGGGCCGCCTGCGCGGCCTTTGCGAGCCTGCCCGGGGTGGCGTGGCGTGCGGGCCACCATGCGGCGCTGTGCGTCTTCACGCGGGCCGTCGCCGCCGGTGGTGTGCCAACGGTGATCTACGGCACCGCGGATGTGCCGCAGGAGGTGCGCCGGGGGTTCTGGGATGCCTGCCTAGAGGGGCTGCGCACGCTGCCGCCGGGCGAGGCGTGCAGGCGGGCCCTCGCCGATGTCCCGCCCGTGCATCGGAGGCATTTCCGCCTCTACGGTTTTCTCGGAATGAACGAGGAGGAATATGCCCAGTACGGCAAGCTCGAGTTCAACGACCGCTTCCGCGCGGCGAAAAAGCAGATGGAGGCAGGGGAGCTGGAGCGGGCAGCGAGTGGCTTCCTGAACCTGTGGCACATGGCGCAGGCTCTGGAGTTTCGGGCGCAGGACCAGAGACTGACCGTCCTGGCGAACGTCCAGCAGTACCTGATACGGTGCTGGTCGGGGCTCGGCGATTACGAGCGGGCGGCACGGCATCAGAGGCTGCGCCTGGACTACCTGGCACGGCACGGCGCCTTTCCGCCACGGGCGCTCGGGCTGGAGCGCCAGTCGCTCGGTGCTCTCCTTACCAGGGCCGAGCGCTTCCAGGAGGCGGTGGCTGCCTACCGCCGCAGCATCGAGCTCCTGGAAGTCCACGGGCAGGACGAGGACATGGCGAAAGCGCTCGGCGAGCTCGGCAAGAGCTTCGACAGGGCGGCCGAGTACGATGAGGCGCTGCAGAGCTTCCGGGCGGCGCTCGAACAATACGAGCAGGTGCAGGACGAAGTCGGCGTGGCCCGGCAGCTCCGGCGCATCGGCGCCCTGTCGCTGAGCAGGCTCAACCTTCCGATGCGCGCCGAGGGGCACTTCCGGCAGGCCCTCAAGAGGTTCGAGCAGCAGGAAGACCAGGAGGGGGTCGTCGGGACCACGATGGACATCGGGCTGTGTCGCCGGCACGTCGGGGACTTTCCCGGCGCCCTGGAGTCCTTCGAGAAGGCCCTCGATGCCTCCCGCCGCCATGGACTGTCGGCTCAGGAGGCCCGGGCACTCACGGAAATCGCCGGCACCCGCTGGTTCCAGGGCGACTATCAGGCGGCTTTCCAGTGTGTGCACGCCTCGAACGAACTCGCCCGCAGGTTGGGTTCGGCCTTTCAACTGAACGTGAATTATCAGCTCCTGGGGTTGATCTACTGGGAGCTGAACGATTTCGAGAAGGCCCACCGGGCGCTGGACGAAGCGATTGAGCACGCCCGCCGGGCCGAGATGCCGCTGGAGGTGGCGAGCGCCTACAACAACCGGGGCATCGTCCTGCGGCGGCAGGGAAACTACGAGCGGGCGCTGGAGTTCTTCCACAGCGCGCTTGCCCTGGACCAGCGCCTGCGCAGTCGCTGGGGGCAGGGTTACGACTACCGCAACATCGGCGTCACGCTGCACCGGATGGGGCGGTACGAAGAAGCCGCCGATCACCTCGTGCGCGCCGTGCAGCTCTGCGAGGAGATTGACGACGCCGTCAACCTGGCAAAGGCGCTCTTCCACCTCGGGAACCTGCGCCTGAGTCAGGGACGGCTCGAAGAGGCCGGGCCGACCCTGCGGAGCTCCCTCGAACGAGCCCGGGCGGTCTACCTGCCGGAAGTTGAGTGGCGCGCACTGAGGGCCCTCGGCCTTCTGCATCGCCGCAAGAACGATCAGACGAAGGCGCTGGAGCTGCTCAAAGAGGCCGTTGCGGTAGTCGAAGGGCTCCGCGGCGGCCTGAAGGTGGAGGAATTCCGCAGCGGGTTCCTCAGCGACAAGATGGACCTCTACGAGGACACCGTCGCGCTTCTGCTGGAGATGGGACGCTCCGAGGAAGCCTTTGCTTACGGCGAGCGGTCGCGCTCGCGGAACTTCCTTGACATCCTGGCCGGGCAGTCCTTCGAGCTCAAGAGCGAGCGGGAAAGGAAGCTCTACGGCTCCCAGCAGGAGCTGGGCCGCGAGATCCGGGCCCTCGCCGAGGCTGCCCGCCGCGAGAGCGACCCCGAGGTGCGGCAGGAGTTGCAGGGCCGGCTCGAGCGCCAGCGGGAGCAGTACGCCGACCTCCTCGTGCGCATCCGGGCGCTCAACCCGCAGCTCTCCAGCTTCGTCACCGTCGAAGTGGCCGACCTCCCGACACTGTTCCGGCTCCTCGGCAAGGAGGCCACCCTGGTGGTTTATTACCTGATGGACGAGGAGCTGGCGATCTGGGTGCTGCGGGACGGCGCTCTGCACCTGCGTCGCGTGAAGGTTGACCGTGGGCGGCTCGCCGAGCAGATCAAGACCTACCGCCTGATGGTGCAGAAGCGGGAACTCCTCGGGCCTGTGCGCTCCGCATCGAAGGCGCTCTACGAGCGTCTTGTGGCTCCCGTGGCCGGGCTGCTGGAAGGCAGCGAGGTGATCGGCATCGTGCCGCATCGCGCCCTGCATTACCTCTCGTTCGCCTCTCTCTACGACGGGCAGGAGTACCTGGTCGAGCGCTATCCCCTGTTTTGCGTGCCCAGCGCCAGCGTGCTTCCGCACTCGCTGAGCGAGAGGCCCGAGCGGGCGCCCGAGAGACGCGGGCTCAGGGTGCTCGCCGTGGGGAACCCGGACGTCGGGGACCCGGCTTATGAACTGCCTTTCAGCGAGAAGGAGGTGCTGAGCCTGAGGCGGAGCTTCGTGCACGTGACGGCGCTGACCGGCGAGGCGGCGACGGAGAAATGGGTGGCGGAACACATAGAGGAGTTCGACGTCGTTCACTTCGGCGCCCATGGCCATTTCGACAGCGTCAACCCCCTGTTCAGTGCGCTCATGCTCGCCCCGGACCCCGAGGAGCAGGACGACGGCATCCTGGAGATGCACGAGGTGAGCGGCCTCCGGATAAATGCCGAACTGGTTACCCTCAGTGCTTGCCAGTCGGGGCTGGGCCGGCTGAAGTCCGCCGACGAACTGGTCAGCATGAGCCGGGCGTTCATGTATGCCGGCACGCGGTCCATCCTGAGCACGCTGTGGCGAGTGGACGATGTTTCGACCTCGCTGCTGGCGAAGCATTTCTACCGCCGTTACGCGGGTCGCACGCTTTCGGGCCGCGAGAAGGAAGCTCGGCCCCTGTCTGCGAGCAAGGCCGCCAGCCTGCGTCACGCCCAGCTTCAGGTCATGAACGACGGCAAGCACCACCACCCCGTCTATTGGGCAGGCATGATCCTGACCGGTGACTACCGGTGAGGGCCGCTTTTGACGGGAACGACGCGGTATGCTACTCTGTGCTGACGTCGCCGGCCGAGAACGCTGTGCCGGGCTCGTCTTGGTGCCGAGGGGCAAGTGAGGGGGCCGATCGTGGTTGTTTCCCCACAGCGGGGGGGCAGTTGCCGTCTTCTGTTCGTTGAGGACAATCCCCATGTTATTGATGGTCTCAGAGACTCCTTTGAGTGGCCGGAATTCGAGTGTGAGGTGGCTCTGGACCTCCGGACGGCGAGGGACATCCTGAGGGAGCGGCGCATGGATGCGGTCGTGGTGGACGCAACGGTGGACTCCATGCCGCGTGGGGGCGTGGCGGCGCTGATCAAACAGTTCAAGGCCGCGGACCCTTCCATGAAGGTCGTCATATTCAACGGCGTGCGCCGGAAGGCCGTACAGCGCCACATGCGGCGACTCGGCGCGGAAGGCTATCTGAGCAAAAGAAGCGACCTGAAGGCCGTCGAGCGCTCCGTGCGTCGGGTCGTGGGCGGGGAAAGGTGACCTGCCGGCCCGCTGGGGGCCTTACCGGGCGAGAGGCAGAACCCGGAAGAAGGCCACCTCCGCCGGACAGTTCAGACGCAGGGGCACGATTCCCACACTGCCGAACCCCCTGTTGACGTAGAGTTTCAGCCCCCCGAGCTCGTAGAGTCCGTCGGTGAATCCCCCGTGACCATGTGGCAGGAGGTGTCGCCACAGCAAGGGCAGCCGCACCTGGCCGCCGTGGGTGTGGCCGCTGAGCACCAGGTCCACGGCCGGGCCGGGGGGCAGAAGTGCCGCCGCCAGCGGGCTGTGGCACAACAGCACCGAGAACTCTCCCCGTTGCGGGGAGGACTCGAGGGCCGCTTCAATGTCTGCCGAGCCCAGGTTGAGGTCGTCCAGTCCCATCACTCGCACCTGACCCGCCCGCGTGGTCACCACCTGCGATTCGTTCGCCAGCAGCCTGGCGCCCCAGCCGGCCATCATGGGCCTGAGCCGCCGCAGCGGCGGCCCAAGTGTGACTTCGCAGTTGCCCCGCACTGCAAACAGGCCGTGGCGGCACCGCAGCAGTGCGAAGAGCCTGGCCGCGCACTCCATCGAGGCCGGCCGGTCGGTGAGGATGTCTCCGGTGACGAAGACGAAATCCAGCGCGCGCCCGTTGATGGTTTCCACGAGGGATTCGTGTTCGGAGCCCCACCGTCTCAGGTGCAGGTCGCTGATGTGTGCGAAACTCAGCGGCCTCACGCCCGGGCGAAGGGCGCTGTGGCGCAGTTCTACTTCTTCCACCCTGAATCTCACGATCGGAGCCTCCTGCCTTCCCTTCCCGGGGACCTGGCTACTCAGCGCCGCGAGGAGGCGAAACATCCCCTCCGCAGCGGCATTATAGGGGCGTGCAGGAGGCCGCACAATCGCAGAGAAGAGGTTCGGGAATTGCCGTGCGGAATCACAGATTTTTCTTGCAATTTTTCTGTTGACAAAGGTAGAATGGTGTGGTAAAGAGCCGAAGGCAGCGTCGGCAGATGGAGAGGGGAAGGGGTCCCCTCGCTCTGCAATACTATGTGGGGCAGGTTGTGCTGTGTGCCCGCGGCTGTTGGACTGGACCTCGGTGGTGTGAGTGGCAGGACAATCAGCTAGTGGAGGTGCGGGTCTTATGAGGGACGAGCACACGGAGGAAGAACGCCGCAGCCTGGAACGCTTCCCGTGCAAGGACGTGCGGATGTCCTATTGGCAGGAGGGGGGCTTTCTTGCCGGATTCCTGGGGGGGAAAAAGCAAGAGTCGAAACCTCTTCCGGTGCGGGACATGAGCCGGCATGGGTTGTGTTTCTTGTCCAGGAAGGAACTGAAGCTGGATCGGGAACTTCGAATGACCATACGTTTGGGACACCGTAAGCCCACCGTCAGGGCAGGGGGCAGGGTGCTGTGGTGTGGTCTTGGCGAGGGCATCTATCCGTACAAAATAGGGGTCGGCTTCACCCAGGTCAGTCCCCGGAGCTGGGCAATACTAAAGCGCTTGCCGGATTACTTCCCGCACGAAGAAGCCTGGACCCGCTGGCGCTTCCGCTCGAAAGAGCGGGCGAGTCGTCCCTTTGGGATGTCTGATTCGTTCCGCGAGTCTCGGCAGGATTAGGGCGGCGTTTCCAGGGAGCAGTCGCGTGGAGCTTATCGCATACCTCTTGGCCTTTCAGCTTTTGTGTGGCAGTTTTGCCTGTTTTTTGGCTGCGCGCAGGCGCCGCAGCCGCCTGGCCTGGTTTGCTGTGGGAACGCTGGTGCCGGTGTTGGGCGTGCTCCTTGCCCTGAGGGTCAAGCAATCCACAGGGCGGCGCAGCGCCCCCGGGCCTGGCCGCAAGGCCAAGAGCCCCTCAGGCCGCTCCCGGCCCAGGCGCTGCAGCGGCTCCTACATACCCGAGTGTCACGGTTGTCCGCATTTTGCCAGGCCACTGTTTGATGCCACCTATGGGGGTTCGAAAAAAGGCCATTGCGGGCTGTTCGGGCGCGACCTTTACGTCGAGACGGAAAAGGCGAAGAGCCGGGTGGTGCTGGAGGAGTGAGAAACCACCGCCCTGAGGAGTTCTGTTCTTGGGTGAGGTGAGATCGTTTGGGCTGTGGGCACCAAAGGTTTTTTCCCGGGGCTCACTTGACGAAGGGCGTTTGCTTTGCTAAAAGATGTCATCGTAGAGGTGGTCTGACAAGGCTCGAAGAGGGGAGAGACACTTGCCACTGATCAAGAGATCGTCAATTTGCGTGTTTGCCTTTCTGGCCTTGTGTGTCGGGGGAGCAACCCTTGGCCAGGAAGCCGTTGAGCCGGCCGTCCGGGAGGCGCTCCTGGAGCTCAAGAGGGCCAAGCCCTACAAGCGCAGCGGGCAGGTCGAGCGTATTGTTGAGTTCGGCAAAGCGGCTGTCCCAGGCCTTGTGGGTGAGTTAAGAGCTTTCCAGCAACAGGCCGACACCAGCTACGTTGCCAATTGTATTCTGGCCCTCGGTGAACTCAAGGGGCTCGGCACGGCGGACAGAAAGACTGCCATGGGCGTGTTGATCCCGGCCTTGCATGCGCAGTTCCCCCAGATACGATATGCGGCCGCCCTGGCTCTGAAGCAGATCTGGACGGCGGGCGAGGGCCGCGACCTGGAGGCGCTTCGCGCCGTGAACGCCGCCCTGGCCGGGAGCCTTTTCGACATGTCCGTTTCTTCGGAGTCCTATGGGCCCGGGCTGGCTCTGTTCGAGATCAACAATGTTGACCGTGTTACCCCAAAGGCGGGCGGCCCGGCCATCAGGCCCGCTTCGCTGACGCCGGAGGAGTTGAGAGACCAGGTGGAATCATGGGTGGCCGAGAATCCGGACCTCCTGCCGCCCCTCGATCAACAGCCTTGGCAGTTGCTGCTGGCAACGGTGGGAAGAAACCCCGACCCGGCCGCTCGGCAGGAGGCCAGGGGAATCCTTGTGCGAAAAAGACCGTTGCTGGCCGTGGACACCATCGCTCGCTACCTCAGGAGCGGCACACTCGACGCGGCGCTCTGGCGTGACCTGGCGGATGTGCTCGCCGGCATAACCGGTCAGGAGTTCCCGCGCACCCTTCCTCCCGAACCCGGCGTCGTAGTGTCGCGCTGGATGCAAGAGTGGGAGGAACACCTGAAGGGCCGCCGGGACGAGGCCCATCGCCGCTACAGTTGGCAGCGCTTTGAGCGCGCCGTGGCACTGGCGAGGAACGAGCCCACCGGGGCGCGTTTCGAGGAGGTGAGGCACCTGCGGGAGATTCTCCTCCACCAGTTTGATGCGCTGGCAGACATGCCCGAAGATGCCTCCCCGAGGGCGCGGGAGCTGATCGAAGGAATGCTCGGCGCCAAGGCGAACTGTGTGGAGGCCGTGAAGGGCCTGCAAGGAGATCCTTCCGACCATCAGAAAAGGGTCTACATCGGCAGGATGGAGCAAGTGGCGGACTCAGAGGGTGGGAAAGCCATCGCCCGGCAGTTCCTTGGGGAGCTCGTCGCCCTTGCTCGCAAGGAGGAAAGTCAGCAGATCCTCAACCAGGTGGCCAGGCTCCTGACGAGCATCACGGATGTGCCTTTGCAGTTGCCCGCTGAACTCACCCCCGCAGCGCGTGGCAAGGTCATAGAGGACTGGCTGGGCATGGTCAGACAGTACGAGGCCGGCGGCGGCGAAAAGCAGTAGCCGATGGGCGGCGGCAGGCCCATCGTCATGAGTACCCCTGGAGTTTCGCGTCTGTTCGGGCGGCATATTTCGGTTGGCCTTCGCTGTTTTGCCGGCCCGTCGCGTTTGTTCTCCTTCCTTCGTCTTTGCTAAAATGCTCTCTGTCGAGGCGCATCCGGTTGGGTGTGGCCGGCAGGGTCTCGTCTGCGCGGCACAGACTGCTGGCGGGCGGTTTGTTTGTCCGTCGCAGGGTAGTTCGTGTTTCGTTTTGCTGCTGTGGTGCGTGGGCGCGGTGACCCCTCCGAAGTAGTTCTGCCTGTGCCAGCCGATGGTGACCGTGCGAGGCGAGATGCCCAGAGGGATATCCGGCAAGGGTTTTCGGCAAGCTCTCAAGCGTGCCTTCGCGGTCCCCGCCGAAGAGCCCCTCACCGAGCAGCAGCGTCAGTGGATGGACAAGCTCGCCCGCAAGGTCGTGGCGCGCGGCCTGACGGTCCCCGCCATCCTGTTGCTCGAAAGCATCCAGCCGCTCGGCTTTGTCGGTTCCCAGGCGGTCGTTTTCTTCAAGCCCATTATCTCGTTGGTGTTCCGCCCGGAGTTCTGCGACGAGGTGGCCCGGCTCCTGGAGAAGCGCTCAGCGCTCAGGGATCTGATGCAGATGATCGAACGCTGCGATGCGGAGGCCAGAGCCGCCGAGACCTCTAAAGGTGCCGACCAGTGAGCGCCGAGACGGAAAGCCCCCAGCAAAACGTCATCCTCGCCACCGATTGCGGAAGCACGACCACCAAGGCCATCCTGATTGAGAAGCGCCCGGAGGGCTACCGGCAGACCTGGCGCGGGGAATCTCCCACCACCGTCGAGGCGCCGTTCGAAGACGTGACACGCGGCGTCCTGAAC
>JAUWZH010000080.1 GCA_030615435.1 Candidatus Brocadiaceae bacterium
CGTCCTCGCTGCGGAAGATTCCCAGGATCTCGTCGAGGTGCTCCGGGGGCACCGAGAGCACCATGCGCTCCTGAGCCTCCGATATCCAGATCTCGGTGTAGGAAAGGCCCTCGTATTTGAGCGGGACGTCCCTTATTTCGGCCTCTACGCCCGTCTCGCGGCCCATCTCGCCCACCGAGCAGCTCAGCCCTCCGGCGCCGCAGTCCGTCACGTCCGTGTAGAGCCCGAGGTCACGCGCCTTCAGGAGCGTGTCCAGGACCTTCTTTTCGGTGATGGGGTTGCCGATCTGGACGGCGCCGCCGGAGACCTCTTCGCTCTCACTGGTCAGCTCCACCGAGGAGAAGGTGGCCCCGTGGATGCCGTCGCGCCCCGTCCGGCCCCCGACCACCAGGACGTAATCCCCGGGCCGGGCGCCTTTGCGTATCTTGTCGGAGGGGATCAGGCCGATGTTGCCGCAGTAGACCAGGCAGTTGCCGGTGTATCGCTCGTCGAAGAAGACAGCGCCGTTGGCGGTCGGAATGCCCATGCGGTTGCCGTAATCGCGCACGCCCGCCACCACACCCTTCAGCACCCGCCTGGGGTGGAGCGCTCCGGGCGGGACGTCCTCCTCCGCCATGTCCGGGGGGCCGAAGCAGAAGATGTCGGTGTTCACTATCGGCTTGGCGCCCAGCCCCGTGCCGAGCGGGTCGCGTATGACGCCGCCGATGCCGGTATTAGCCCCGCCGTATGGCTCGATGGCGCTCGGGTGGTTGTGCGTCTCCACCTTGAAGCACACGTCATAGCCCTCGCCGAACTCGATCACCCCCGCGTTGTCCTCGAAGACGCTCACGCACCAGGGCTTCGCCAGCTCGGAGGTGGCGCGGGCCACCGTCTGCTTGAGCATGTTGTCGAGCACGAGCTTCCCGTCCTCGTTGAGGTAGTCCTCCCATCCCGCCGGGACGGGCCCCTCGTAGGTGACGTGCCCCTTGAGCGTCTTGTGAACGCAGTGCTCGCTCCAGGTCTGGGCGAGGATTTCCATCTCGAGGTCGGTCGGGTCGCGCCCGAGCCCGGCGAAGTGGCGCTGGATGGTCTTCATCTCCTCCAGAGTGAGCGAGAGCACCCCCTCGCGGCTGATGCGCATCAGCTCCTCGTCGTCGGCCTCGCGGATGGGCAGGCGGCGCAGTTCGAACTCGTACCGAAGTGCCTGGAGCGGATAGGCCACCTCGGGCTCGTCAATGTGGACGTCCTCGATGGTGTTGTTCGCCAGTGCCTTGAGCGCGACGCGTTCGAGCTCGCCGGGTGAGAGCTTGCCACGCAGCAGGTACTTGCGGGCCGTGCGGATGCTCTGGATATTCTCGGCGAGGCCGAGGTCCGCGGCCCCCTTCATTGCGCTTTGCTGGACGGGGTCCATCACGCCCTGCTTTCGGCTCACCTCGATGGTGTGCACCTCGCCCGCTTCGGCCCACGCCCACTCGGGCTGCTCCGGCCCGCAGACGCGGTACTGCTGGATCACGGGATCCAGGAAGAGCTTTCCGGCGAGCAGCCTGAGCTCGGCCTCGTCCAGCTCCCCGTCCACGATGTAAACGTCGAGCACGCGCACATCTCGCACGGACTCCACGCGGAGGTCGCGCGCCTCCGCCAGGGCGCTGAGCCCTTTGGGATCCTTGCAGCCGAGCTTGTGGATTACTTCGATTCGGTATTGCATGGCCTATCGGGTCTTAGATCCTGGATTGGCTATTCTCGATTCGTTCCTTCGGCGTTCCACCACTCAGGTCGTCGCGTCGTCGCTTGGCCTCGCTGAGAAAACTCTCGATCTCGTCGAACCTGCCCCCCTGAATCATCGCGCGGATGCGTTGGAGCACCTGTGTGTATGACTCGATGGCGCGGGCGATCTGGCACGGGTTGCTCTTGCAGATGTCTCGCCAGAGGGCCGGGTCCCCGCTGGCGATGCGGGTGGTGTCCATCAGCCCGCCCCCGGCGAGCTCGCCCTCTGCCTCGTCAATGGTCTGGAGCAGCGCGGCCACGGCCAGATGTGGCAGGTGGCTGATGCGCGCAACCAGGCGGTCGTGCGCTGCCGTGTCCATCTCGTGCACGGCGGCGCCCACTGACTCCCATAGCGCCCGAACCCGCTCCAGGGGGACCTGCGGCGTCTCAGGCAGGGGCGTCAGGATGCAGACGCTTCCCTCGAACAGACCTTCCCGGGCGTTCGCGGCGCCGTGCCGCTCGCTGCCCGCCATCGGGTGGGTGGGCACGTAAACGAGGTCCTCGCGGTCCTTGAGGGCCATCGTGACGGTCTGGATTACCTGCCCTTTGGTGCTCGCCACGTCCGTGAGGATTGCGCCTTTTCTCATGGACGCGGCCACGTTCCCCATGAGCTTCTCGAAGGCGCTGATCGGCACGGCGAGGACGACCAATTCGGCGTCCTGCACGCCTTCGTGGAGGTCGAGGGTGGCCTGGTCCACGGCCCCCACCTCGATGGCCGTGCGAAGCGACGACTGCCGGCGCCCAATGCCGATCACGCGCCGGCCCACCCCGCGCCGGCGAAGCGCCATCCCCAGCGACCCACCCACCAGCCCCGGGCCGACGATGGCCACCGTGTCGAAGATCGGCTGCATGCTCGGAACTCCCGGCACTGTCGGGACAACTCAACGCGCGGCGAGGGTAGCCGTATCGTAGTGCTCGAGGCGGGGGCTGTCAACTCGCAGGGGATCAGCGAAGCTCTGCGCCGAGGCGTTCCTTGAGGGCGGCGACGATCCGGTCCCGCGCGGCGTCGGCTTCTTCGTTTGTGAGGGTGCGGTCGGCTGAGCGGAGGGTGAGCGAGAACGCGATGCTCTTCTTGCCCGGTGGGATCTGCTCCCCGCGGTAGACGTCGAAGAACTCCAGGGATTCCAGGTGCTCCGGGGCCTGCTCCAGGACGCAGCGCCGCAGCTCCGCCCAGCGCACGCCCTCCTCGACCACCACGGCCACGTCGCGCTCCACGGGCGGGTACTTCGGGACCGATCGGACCGTGGGATGCATTCGGGCCTTCTGGATGAGCAGGTCGAAATCCACCTCCATCAGGGCGGGGCGCGTCGCGAGGTCGTACTGCTCGGCAATGTCCTGGCGCAGTATGCCGAGGCAGCCGAGCAGTGTTCCTTCGAGCCTGAGCACGAGGGACTGCTCGGCGCTGAAGGGCCCCGCCTGTGCGGGCTCCTCAGCCAGGTCCTCCTCGACGTGGAGCGCTTCCAGCACGTTGGCCAGCACCCCTTTCAGGACGAACAGGCCCTCTTCGCGATCGGTCAGCAGGCTCAGGCACGTCTTCTCCCGAGGCAGTTCGTCCTCGGAGGTTCTGCCGGGCAGGTACACCTTGCCCAGCTCGAACAGGTCAACTTGCGGGACGGCGTGGGCGGCGTTGAACTGCTTGGCTCCCAGCAGGTTGGCCATGTTGGTGAGGCGCATGTGGGTCTTGGCGACGCTGACGGGGTTACGCACTTCGATGGGGTCCCCATCGTGCCAGGGCTGGGCGAGCTGGGCGCCGGCAGGGGAGATGAGGCTGTGGGTCATCACTTCGTCGAAGCCCTCGCCGGCGAGGAGGCGGCGCACGGTCCGCTCACAGCGCTGGCGCGGGGAAAGGGGCGACATCACTACGGGGATGCGGGTCGTCTCGCAGAGCTTGTCGTAGCCGTGGATGCGTACGACCTCTTCGATGAGGTCAATCTCACGCGTCAGGTCCCCTCGCCAGCTTGGGGCGAGGACGGTGATGGCGCTGGGGGTCTCCTCCTTTATTTCGAGTTCCTGCGCCTCGAGGATGCGCTGGACCTCGGCTCGGGGGACCTCGATGCCGAGCACGAGGGCGAGTCGCTCGTAGCGCACTGTGATGCTGAGCGGGCGCCACCGGTCGGCCCGCACGTTGCCCATGTCCCTGGCGAGGCGCCCGCCGGCGAGTTCCATGATCAGCCGGCAGGCGCGCAGGGAGGAGCTCTCGACGGCCTCCGGATCAACCCCTCGCTCGAAGCGGTATGAGGAATCGCTCGACAGTCCCAGGGCGCGCGAGGTCGTGCGGATGCTGCGCGGCTCGAAGCGGGCGCTCTCCAGCAGGATGTCCGTGGTGACCTCGCCAATCTGGCTTTCCATCCCGCCCATCACCCCTGCCACAGCGACGGGTTTGGAGGCGTCCGCAATGACGCACATCTCGGGGCTGAGCGCGTGTTCGGTTCCGTCAATGGTGACTATTCTCTCGCCGTCGCCGGCCCGGCGCACGATGATCTTCCGGCCCTCCAGCAGCGCCAGGTCGAAGGCGTGCAGTGGCTGCCCGGTCTCCAGCAGGACGTAGTTCGTCACGTCCACCACGTTGTTGATCGGCCGCAGCCCGCAGGCGCTGAGGCGCTTGCGCAGCCATTCGGGCGAGGGTCCCACCTCCACGTCCACGATGAGGCGGGCCGTGTAGTGCGGGCAAAGCTCCGGGCATCGCACCTCCACCGAGCAGACGTCGTCGAAAGTCAGGTCCTCGGCCTCAGCGGCGGCGCTGGCAGGGTGCCGGAGGCGCCCTCCGGTCAGGGCCGCGATCTCCCGCGCAATGCCGATGTGGCTCAGGCAGTCCGGCCGGTTGGTGGTCACCTCGACGTCGAGTGTCCAGTCGTCGCCCACCGGCTCGTAGGTCTCGACACACAGGCCGCTGCGGCTCAGCCTCCCGGCGAGCTCATGGGCCGGCAGGTCGAAGCAGCAATAGTCCTTTAGCCAGTTATAGCTGACTATCATGGCTTCCCGGCCTCGCAGGTGTGCGAGCGGTAGTGGTTTGCCCGGAAGTATTCTCCTGGTTGACCAGGCCCGGAGGGCCTTTCGACTCAGAACTGCCGCAGGAAGCGCACGTCTCCCTGGTAGAAGAGCCGGAAGTCCTCGATGCCGTACTTCAACATGGCGATGCGCTCGATGCCCATCCCGAAGGCGAAGCCGGTGTACCGCTCCGCGTCGTATCCCACCGCTTTGAAGACGTTCGGGTCAACCATGCCGGCGCCGCCGAGCTCCAGCCAGCCGCTGTATGAGCAGGTCCTGCAGCCGCTGCCGCGACAGGCAGGGCAGGTGCAGTCCACCTCCGCGCTGGGTTCGGTGAATGGGAAAAAGGAGGGCCGGAAGCGCACCTGCACGTCGTCGGCGAAAAGCTCGCGGGCGAAGATGTGAAGCACGGCCTTCAGGTCGCCGAAGCTCACCCCCTCGTCCACCATCAGGCCCTCGACCTGATGGAACATCGAGCCGTGGCGCGCGTCCTCGGTGTCGGGCCGGAAACAGCGCCCCGGGGCGATGACGCGCACGGGCGGAGGCTGGCTCTCCATCGTGCGTATCTGGACCGTGGAGGTCTGGCTGCGCAGCAGCATCCGGTCGGTCACGTAAAAGGTGTCGAAATCGTCCCGCGAGGGATGTTCGGGGGGGATGTTGAGCGCCTCGAAGTTATACCAGTCCAGTTCGACCTCCGGCCCCTCTGCGACGGTGAATCCGAGCGATCGGAATATGTCGCTGACCTCTTCAATCGTCTGCGCAAGCGGATGCACGTGGCCCATGGGCGGCCTGCGGCCGGGCAGGGTAGGATCGAAAGTGAAGAGTCGGGCTCCCTCGCGCTGCTTCACCCGCCGGCCCGCCTCCTGCACCATCGCGGTCAATTGGCGCTTGAGTCGGTTGGCGGCCTGGCCCGCCGCGGGTCTCTGCTCGGGGGGAAGCCTGGGGATGGAGGCGAAGATCCGACTCAGAACGCCCTTCCGCCCCAGGTACCTCACGCGCATCTCCTCTACCTGGTCGGCTGAGGAGGCCCTGAAGAGAAGGGCGCGGGCCTCGTTGGCTATCTGTTCGGCCTGCTCGGCTGCTTCAGGAGCCATGATTCTGGAAGGAACCCGAACTACAGACGGATGACAAACTCGGCCGCGATCCGACGAAAGCGCTGCCGTCCTTCACATTGAGTTCGCCGCGGCGTCTGAACGGCAGAGGACTTCCCTCACAGCGCTCAGGAAACGGCCGCCTCCGGCACGTCGGCGCCGACCGGCGCGCCCACACCGGCCTTCGCTGCCACTGGAGAGACTTCCACGCCGACCTCACTGCCGGCCACTCGGGCGATGTGGTCGAATGTCTCAGGATCGCTTATGGCCAGCTCGGCGAGGACCTTGCGGTTCAGCTCGATGTTGGCCCGTTTCAGACCTGCTATGAAGCGGCTGTAGTTCAGGCCCCGCATTCGCACCGCGGCGTTCAACCGGATGATCCAGAGGCGGCGGAAGTCGCGTTTCTTTCGGCGCCTGTGGATCCAACTGTAGCGCCAGGCCCGGCGCAGGTTTTCCTTGGCCACGCGGTACAGCTTGCTGCGCCCGCCCCAGTTTCCCTTCGCGGCTTTCAGGATGCGCTTCTTCTTCCTTCTTCTGGCGGCGCCTTTTCGCGTTCTCATCTTCGTTTCTCGGTTTGCTGAAGCGGCGGGGCCGGTCCCGCTCAGAAGAAAGCATACTGGCGTTTCAGCTTCTTGCACTCGCAGGCGGGCAGCTCGCGCCAACGGCGAAGCTGGCGGCTCCGCCTGGCATTCTTGCTGCTCATCAAATGGCTGCTCCCCGTGCGCCTGTGCAATATCTTTCCGTTCTTGCTCACCTTGAGACGGTGTTTGATGCCTTTGTGGGTTTTCATCATACGGGTACTCCGCGCTCAAAGGACTCTGAGTCTGTTCCAGGGATGGCCGGCGGCATGGCCAGGGTCTTGAGAACGCCCGCGCGGGCGGCCTGCGCCGCTATTTCGGCGTCAGAAGCATGGTGATGCGCCCCGCGCCTTCCCAGGTGGGCGGGCGCTCGACCTTCCCGTCTTCCTCGAACCGCGCCGCGAATGCCTGCATCTGCTCCCGGGCATGGTCCCTGTGGGCCTTCTGCCGTCCGGACAGTCTCATGCTGATGAGGACCTTGTGGCGCTCCCGGAGGAACTCCTGGACCCTGGTCGCCTTGAAGGCCAGGTCGTGCTCCTCGGTCACCAGGCCGATCCGGATTTCCTTCCGTTCGGATTTGTGGTGCCTGTGATACTGGGATCGTTTCTTCTGCTGATACTTGAACTTCCCGTAGTCCAACACCTTGCAGACGGGCGGATCGGCCTGTGGCGCGATCTCCACCAGGTCCAGCGCACTTTCCTCGGCGCGTTGCAAGGCTTCTTCGCGTGAAACGATTCCGACGTGTTCACCGTTCTCCAACACGAGCCGGACCATGTCTGCCTTGATCCGGTTGTTCACGCGGTGCCTTTGCACAGAACTTCTCTTGCGAAGCAATTACGGTCTTCCTGTTGCGAATACGGAAAGGACAACGCCCTTGCCGCAATCGAGCGCTCACGCCCAAGATCATAGGGCAAACGGCCGAGCAAGTCAAAGTAAAGGAGAAGAAGAACCGCCTTCCCGGCGGCAGTGTCTTGTCCCTACGGGTTTTCATTCGTCTTGTTCATCGGGCTGTTCTCCTCTCCAGGAGCCTCTTCGCGGACGCTGAAGATGCGAAAGAGGTCGTTCTGCCGGACCAGCTCCAGATAGCGCAGCGATTCCGGCTCGAAGTGGCAGCGCGCGACCGCCCGTCCAGCAGACGGGAAAAAACCGCCGGGATGGCCCCGGTCCTGACCTCTGCCGACGGTTCGGGGAAGCGAAGCAGGTCCCCGCGCGAGTCGAGGCTCATGGAATACACGGGCATGAGGACGAGGCCGCTGGGCCCGCGGCCCGGTGGTCGCTGATGACTATGGCGATTGTGCCGACCAGCAGCGTAAGCGTCGCCACCGGGAACGGCGAATACGGTCGGAAGGTCTGCAACGCGCCTATGATGCAGATGGCCAGAGCCGCCGCCGCTATCCAGAGCCGGCGCTGGCAGGCGGCATCGTGCAGGGCGCCGGCGCGACCGATGATCACCGCCCAGGGCACCAGCAGGACCACGTGGTGGGTGCTGAGCGATGGGTCACCTATCAACAGCATCCCCAGGGGCACGGTCGCGAATAGGGCCGCACGGGCGGCCGGGGCCTCGTCCCTTCGGTAGCACGCCGCCCACAGGACCACCAGCCCAAGCCCGATAATGCCCCGCAGGAGCAGGGCGATCCGCTCAGCCGTCCGGGGCGAGAGGCGCGCAACGTTGACCATTCGCATGTCCTT
The DNA here is from genome assembly GCA_030615435.1 of Candidatus Brocadiaceae bacterium. Classification (GTDB taxonomy): domain Bacteria; phylum Planctomycetota; class Brocadiia; order SM23-32; family SM23-32; genus JAUWZH01. The sequence goes on from JAUWZH010000080.1 coordinate 8,090, forward strand.
TCCCTTGCCCGCACGGATGGGCGTGAGAAACCTGTGCACCGCCGACGTCAGCGACTGGTTGGTGGAGCGGTAGGGCCGTCCGATCACCCCCGCTGTGCCCTCGGCGTGATAGGGTGTGATCACGTTCTGATACCATGAGAGATGCTTTTCCCACGCCCCCCGCACACCCCATACGCCGACGGGCAGCAGAACCATGCAGAGCACCCCAACGGCGATCATGCCGAAAAGCGCCCGCCAGCGTCGCTGGCAGATCAGGTAGACCCCGAAGAGCCCTGGATACACCTTGAAGGAAGCGGCGAACCCCAGCAGCCCCCCGGCGAGGAACTGTTTCTCAGAGCGCGCCAGCAGCATCAGGGCTGCTGCCAGAGGGAGCAGTACGAGCATGTCCGACTCGCATCGGGCCAGCACGGCCTGCATGAAGGGCAGTAGGATAATACAGAGCAGGGCGAAGAGGCCGAAGCGGGTCGGCGCTCGCCCTTGCGCCTGTGCCACCGGGCGAGGCACCACGCCGCGAGGAGGCCGCCGCCGTAACCCGTCAGGAAAAACAGCGTGCTGCCGACCCCCGGACAGCGCCAGAAGAGCGCGAACGGGAAGAAGGCGATGGCGAAAAAGGGGGGATACCCCCGCGTGTGCAGATCGGTGTACTGGTCGAGGTCTTCCACCACCGCGCCCCAGGAGAGAGCGCGGAATCCCTGAAACTCCGAGGAATGATAAACGGCCTGCTCATCCTGCCTGCTGCCTATCGGCACGGGAGACGTGTAGCGCAGCCTCTCGACGCGGCGCTCTTTTGGGATTTCGGCGCGCACGACCGTCTGGGCGCCCAACGCCACGCCGAAGACCGCGACGAAGGTCCAGAAGATGACCCTGCCCGAGCGCGATTCGAGCGCCCGCATGAAGGCTTCCAGCCGGGCCGTGGACTTCTCTGAGGACATGCTCACCTTTCGGCGTACTCCTGCTCCGCCGCCACGGCGATCAGGTCGTGATCTGCGAGGCCGAGCACGTTCTCCGCTGCCTTCATCGCCATTTCCATGTAGCGGTCGCTGCTGGTGTAACGGAAAAGGGCGTTTCGGCCGGCCGATTGCAGGTTGCTCAGCCCGCCCAGGTAATCCAGGATCTTTTCCATCCGCTCCCTGTAACCGGTTTCGTAGAGCGGATAGGCCTTGCGATAGCGGACGACGCACCCCCCGATAACTTCCGAGGTCCGTATCAGATCGAGCCCTTCGAGCGTGGCGGCGGCGCGCTGCAGCAGCGTTTCATCGCCCTGCCGCCATACGGGTTCCTTTTGGAAGCAAAAGATCTCCACCACCAGTCCGGTCTGTCCCTGCGGGGCCATCGCAGCGCTCCAGTTCTTCGGCTCGTGGATGCGCCCGAGGAAGACCTCCGGATCCGGGAAGTAAATCCAGTGGTCGCGGGTCACCCTCTCGCGGTCGAGGGCCAGGAAGGCGATGATGATGTCGCGGTAAGTCAGGCCCCGTGCCGCTTCGAGGACCTCCCGGGGCGGCGGTGGGTCCATCATGCCGAGCAGGTCGGTGACCGCAATGGTGGAGATGATGTCTTCGGCCGCCCAGGTGCGTTCGGCCTTCCCCTGCCTCACCACTACCTCCCGGACCCGCTTGCCGTCGTGGCGGACCCCGACCACGGGCGTGGAGAGGTGAATTCGGTCCTGCGGCACGCACCGGGCCATCATCTCTGCGATTTGCCCGAAGCCGAGCCGCGGATAAGTGAACTCAGAGACGAGGCTCTCCGGCGCCTTGTCGCCGCGCACGAACATGTTCTTGACCGCTTCGCGGAACGAGAGCCCCTTGATGCGCTGGGCCGCGAAGTCCGACCCCAGCCGCTTGCAGCTCACTCCCCAGACCTTTTCGCTGTAAGTCTTGAAGTATATCTCGTAGAGCTTCCGTCCGAAGCGGCTCACCACCCAGTCCTCGAACGTCTCCTGGGGCCCGCGGCGCAGCATTCTCAGCAGTTTCTCCTTCACGTAACTCGCCGTGACTGCTGCCGAGGTGGCCGGCCCGAGGGCCTTCAGCGCGTTCAAGAACGTCAGCGGGTAATTTGACGAAGTGCCCGCGGAGGTATATCCTGCTGCGGCGCTGCACCCTCAGCAAGTCCTCCCCCAGGAGCCCTTCGACCAGGGCCGCCACTTGCTCGTCGCGCGTGTAAAGTGCGGTGACCGCCGAGGTCGAACCTGAAGCCATC
>JAUWZH010000037.1 GCA_030615435.1 Candidatus Brocadiaceae bacterium
AATGGCTGCCGGTGCGGGCCTTTCGGCTGGTGGTTCGCCTGATGGGGGAGCGGCCGGCCCTGCCTCGCATGACCGCCGTCATCTGGCTGTTCAACTGCGCGGTTATGTTCGCGTGCATGGCGAGCGGGTTCCACGCGATGCTGCCGAAGGTCTTCGGGCTCTGGACCGGGCTCAACGTCGGGGTGGTCTCGGCCCGTGCGGGGCGGGAAGATGATCCGCTCTTGTCGGAACTTGGCGGCGGCCGGCCCGGTCAGTGGAGTCCGCCGCATTGGCTTGCGTTGCCGTGCGGGGCGCTGGTGCTGATGCTCGAACTGCCGTGTTTCTGGTATGCACTTGCCATGGGAATGAGCCTCGGCGGGGAAGTCCAGGCGGGCGGCGATTACCTGCACGCAATTCGGCCCCGGGCCATTGCCTACCTCAGCGTCATCGTCCCGGCGCTTCTGGCAAGCGCCGCCGCGGAATCCGTTGCCATCCGGAGCGTCACGCCGGCAGGGCGGCGAGGGCCGGGGCGATAGGAGCGTCGCCGCTTGAGCGCACCTTCAGCCGGCCGGTTTCAGCGCCACATGGTGCGGAGTTGGCCGGCCCCGAGGGCTCCTTCGAGTTCCTTCGTCAAGGTTTCCTGAGCGGCTTTGAGCTGCTCCTGATACTTGCGCAGGGCATCCTCCAACTCGGACAGTCGCTCAGTCTGTTCGGGGGTGAGGAGAGCCTTTAGCTGCGTTTCGAAGTCGGCGTCCCTTTCCCCGGTGGCCTTCTTCAACCCCTCCGTGTAGCGCTTCCAATCTTGTCTGTCCTTTGGGTCTGTGGGCCGTTCGATGGTCTTGTGGGCCTCGGCGAAGGCCTGGGCCCTGGACCTCTGCAAGCGGCCGAGTTCTTCTTTTTGCTCGCGGGTAAGTTCCAGGAACCGCACGAGGTGCAGGATCGTCCTCCTGGGAAGCATTCTTGTCCCCGCGGCAATCTCCTCTCCCACGACTGCGGTCAGTTCGTCGTCGGCCGCCTGCACCGCCACGCGGAAGCGCTTCAGGGCTGCAACCACGAGTTCGTAGAGTTCCCGCTCCTCGTCGGTCAGGACCTCTTTCACCTTCTCGGCGTACCGTTCGTCCAGCGCGCCGATCAGTTCTCGCCTCTCTTCTTCGCGCTGCCGCGCAAGCTCCTGGAGTTGCTTTTCCTGGGCCTCTTCCAGCTCGAACAGGTGCCCGGGAAGCTCCACCGGATCCGTCTCCTTCGACCACCTGGGGTCTGCCAGGGTTCTCATCAGACCGCGAACGCGGCGGGGGGGTCTGATCTCCCACGCCTCAACCCTTTCCGCCTTCCCGCCTTCCTGCGCACTGGCCGCGGCGACCGCGAGTGCCACGCCGACGAATAGCAAACAGAGCCCGAACATTCGGCGAATATCCATGCCTCAACTCCTTTCGCACAAGTCTACCGGGTCTTCAAGCGATTATAGTCCATGTGCCGGCAGTTGTCATCCGCAATGCTCCCGGCGCAGCCCAGAATCTTTCGGGGAAGGCGGATTCGGATCAGGACAGCGCATCCACCGCCCTCGCGCAGCGTTCGCAGAGGTCCGGATGCTCCTCGCTTCGCCCCACACCGGGACGCAGGTTCCAGCAGCGCGCGCACTTGGGGTGCTCCGACCGCACGGCCGCAATCATCAGCCGTGGCTCTTTCCCATCCGCGCTCATTCGGGCGAGCTCCTCCTGCGACGGCTCCTCCGCCGAGGCGGTGAGCTCGCTGACCATCAGGAGTTCCTGCACGGTCTCACAGTGGTCGCGGAGGATGTCCCGAAGGGTCTTGCTGCCCGCCCAGAGCATGAGCTTCACCTCCATGTTGTTGGAGACTTCCTTGCGTTCCCGGAGGGCTTCGACGGCGCGCGCCACGTCCTCGCGCACGGCGAGGATGCGCTGCCAGCGCTCGTGGAGCTCATCGCTCATCCATTCCTCGGGCGGCCGGGGCCAGTGACACAGGTGCACGCTTTCCGCCTGCTCATCGCGGTGCTCGATGTGCGACCATACCTCCTCGGCGGTATGGACCAGCACCGGCGCGCAGAGCTTGCAGAGCGTCAGCAGCACCTGATGCAGCACGGTTTGCGCGCCGCGGCGGGCCTTCCAATCCGGGGCCGAACAGTACAGCCGATCCTTGAGGGCGTCGAGGTAGGTCGAGCTCATCTGGACGGCGCAGAAGTTGTGCAGAAGGCTGTAAACGCGCGGCAGTTCGTGTTCGTCCCAGGCCCGCGTGAGGGACTCGACGAGCCGCGCGGTCTCGTCGAGCGCCCACCGGTCTATCTCTCTCAGTTCTCCGTAGGGCACGGCGTGCATGGCGGGATCGAAGTCCACCACGTTGCCCAGCAGGAAGCGGAACGTATTGCGGATGCGCCGGTAGGCGTCGGCCATGTTCTTCTTGATGTAATCGGCGGAGATGCTGATCTGGTCGCGATAGTCCACGCTCAGCACCCAGAGTCGCAGGATGTCCGCCCGGAACGTCTCGACGCCTTCCTCGACGCTGATGAAGTTGCCGAGCGACTTCGCCATCTTGCGCCCCTTCTCGTCCACCACGAACCCGTGGGTCAAGACGGTCCTGTATGGCGGCTCCTGCCAGGCGGCGAGTGAGGCGAGCAAGGAGAGCTGGAACCAGCCGCGATACTGGTCGGTTCCCTCCAGGTACATGTCAGCGGGAAAGCCGAGTTCGGGGCGCTTGCGGCAGACGCTGTGGTGCGAGGAACCGCTCTCGAACCACACGTCGAAGATGTCCATTTCTTTGCGCCAGCTCTCTGAGCCGCACCGGGGGCATTTGGTTCCCCGTGGCAGGAAGGGTTCCACCTCGTCCGTCTCGAACCAGCCGTCGGAGCCCTGCTCGGCGAACACCTCGGCCACGTGGAGCACGCTCTGCCGGGTGAGGAGGACTTCGCCGCACTGCTCGCAGTAAAAGGCCGGCACGGGCACCCCCCATGCCTTCTGCCGCGAGATGCACCAGTCGGGCCGCTCCGTCAGCATGTGGTGCATGCGCTCGCGGCCCCACTCGGGAATCCACTCCGTCCCGTCCGCCGCATCCAGCGCCTTCTGGCGAAACCCCTCGTGGTCCATCCGCACGAACCACTGGTTGGTGGCACGGAAGATGACGGGGTTGTGGCAGCGCCAGCAGTGGGGATAGGAGTGAGAGGACTCCTCGGAGCGCAGCATGTAGCCCTTCTCGGTCAGGTGCTCCACGATCCTGCGGTCGCCCTCCTCGATGTGCTGTCCCGCGAAGGGTCCCGCCTCGTCCGTGAAGTAACCCCTCTCGTCCACGGGGCTGAGGATCTGAAGGCCGTGCTCCAGGCCGGTGCCATAGTCCTCCCGGCCGTGTCCAGGAGCGGTGTGCACGCAGCCGGTGCCGTCCTCCAGCGTCACGTAGCTGGCCGGCACGACCGGGCAGGTCCTGTCAATAAAGGGATGGCGGTATTGCAGCCCGACGAGTTCGCGGCCCCTCACGCTTTCCGACACTTCCCAGCGCTCCACTCCGCAGAGCCGCAGCACGGTCTCCGCCGGCGGCCCTGCCAGGATGCTCACGATCTCCTTCCCGGTGGCGGGGTGCACGTAACGCACCGCCACGTAGTCGGCCCGGGGATGGACTGCCACCGCCAGGTTCGCCGGCAGGGTCCACGGAGTGGTGGTCCAGATGAGGATGTGCACCTGGTCGCCGTCGCGCAGCCCGAACAGCTTCCGGGCATCAGGGCCCCCGCCGTGCACCAGCGGGAAGTTCACGAAGATCGAGGGACTGGAAAGTTCCTTGTATTCCAGCTCCGCCTCTGCCAGCACCGTGCAGCAGTGGTAGCACCAGTGGACGGGCTTGAGGTCCCGGTAGACGAAGCCCCTGCCCACCATTTCGGCGAACACTTCCAGCACGCCCCCTTCGTAGCCGGGCTGGATGGTGAGGTAGGGATTGTCCCAGTCGCCGCTGACGCCGAGGGACTTGAACTGCTGCTTCTGTTTCTCAACGTATTGGAGGGCGTATTTGCGGCAGAGCCGGCGGATGCGGCTCGTGGGCGTGGATTCGCGCCTCTCGCCGAGCTCCTCCAGCACCTTCACCTCGATGGGCAGCCCGTGGCAGTCCCAGCCCGGCACATACGGCGCCTCGTACCCCTGCATCGTGCGGCAGCGCACGAAGAAGTCTTTGAGCACCTTGTTCAGGCCGGTGCCGAGGTGCAGGTCGCCGGTGGGATAGGGCGGGCCGTCGTGCAGGACGTACCTCTTGCAGCCCTTGCGGGCCTCCCTGATGCGTTCGTAGAGACCCATCTCGTCCCACCTGCGCTGCACTTCCGGTTCGAGGCGCTCAAGACGGGCCTTCATGGGGAAATCGGTTCTCGGCAGGTTGATCGTCTCTTTGTAGTTCATTTGCGTCCAGCTTAAATCGGTGATCGCGGGCGAAAGAATCGGGAATCGCTATGCCGGCGACGGAGGACCTTCGCGGTCCGGGCCGGCGAGCGAGAGGAGGGCGCTCAGGCTATGATCTCGTCGAGCGTGCCTGGGGGCACGCGCTCGACGAGCACCTCCTTTTGCCGCGACGTGTGGCCGGACAGAATACGGACCTGAGACCTCTTGATGCCGAGCTCTTTGGCCAGCAGCCTGCACAGCGCCCTGTTGGCTTTGCCCTTCTCTGGAGGTGAGGTGAGGGCGACCTTCACTCTGCCGTCATGCTGCCCGCAAAGCGCGTCCCGGCTGGCGCCGGGAGCCACCAGAACCGGCAGAACGTAGCCTTCGGGCCTCTTGCGCACTTCCACCATGGGGCTGGATCCTGATGACAATCGCACTGTCCGCCGCCGGGAAAGCTGCGTTATTCTACAGTCTGCGGGAACCACCGTCAACCCCGCCTCGACCGCCCTGAGGCGCTCCCCGGTCTGCTCCGCTCCCCCCCCTCACAGAAGGTCCCTGTATTCGGGGTGGTTTTTCAGCTCCTCGACGAATTCCTTCACCCGGCCCGAGAGCTCCTTGGGGCACAGAAGGAGCGCGTCCTCGGTGTCCACCACCGCCAGCCCCTCCACGCCGAGCATCGCCACTATCTTCCGGGACGAATTGACGCAGTAGACCGTCGTGTTCTTCGTGTCCCTCGAGACGATCGGTCCTACGAACAGGTTGCCGTCCTCGTCCGGTGGAAAGGCGTCGGTCAGGGTTGCCCAGCTCCCGATGTCACTCCACTGCATCGCCACCGGCAGCACCGCGAGCCGGTGTTTTTCCCCTGCCGGTTCCAGCACCGCATAGTCTATGGCGATTTCCTTGAGAGTAGGGTATTTCTCTTTCAGCACCTGCGGGAACGAACTGGTGCCGCGCGCCTCGAGTATCTCCATCAAGGTGGCGTGCATCTGCGGTTCGAACTCTTTGAACTGTTCCATGAGCGTCCCCGAACGCCAGGCGAAGAAGTTGGCGTTCCAGAGGTACTGTCCGCACTCGGTATAGCGCCTCGCGGTGGGAAGGTCAGGCTTTTCGGTGAATTCCTCCGCCTGGAAGACCGTCATCCCCCCGCACTCGGCCAGCGGCTCGCCTTTCCTGATGTGTCCGTAGTTTGTCTCCACGCGGGTGGGCTCGCAGGCGATGCAAAGCAGGCGCCGGGGCTCGGCACTCAGGAACTCCTCGGCGGCGCGCAGGGCCTTCACGAATGCCTCGGGCCTGCCGACGTAGTGGTCGCTGCCCTGGCTGGTGATGATGACCTCGGGGTCCTCGCCCGCCACGACGATCGTTTCCAGCCCTATGGCCGCTGCCGTGTCCATCCTGGCGGGCTCGACGATGAAGTGGTCCTCGCTGAGTTCGGGCAGTTGTTCCCTGGCGAGCCCTTCGTGTGCCTGCCCCACGGAGAGGTAAGTGTCATCGGGCCCTCCCAGACCCGCGTCGGCAAGCCGGCGGTAGGCCACCTGGACGCAGCTTCGCCCCTCGAACATGGGCAGGAACTGCTTGGGGCGGTCTGACCTGCTCCAGGGCCACAGCCGCGTCCCCGTTCCCCCAGCCCGTATGACGATCTTCATGAGAGACCCCTCACAGTCGGTGATTCGGTGGGCGGACGCAGCCCCTCTTGCGGTCCCGATCGCCGTCCCCACGTGCCCGGCTGCCGAGCAAGCCAATCCTTGTCCGTCTGCAAGGCCACCTTGATGCGCGCCGCTTCCAGATCGAGAGCACTCATCGTCTCTAACAGGACCGGCCACGGAGCGAACGCCTGACCCGCTCTTCGTCCTGCCTGACAGCTTCCGCCATGCGGGATCTGTAGTCTTGGAGGGCCCCATGCAGCGCCTCGTCCGTCAGGGCCAGTATCTGCACCGCGAGCAGGGCGGCATTCTGCGCGCCGGACTTGCCGATGCCCATCGTGGCCACCGGAACCCCTGCGGGCATCTGCACGGTGGAAAGCAGAGAGTCCATCCCCCCCATCCGGTCGGTCGGCATCGGCACTCCGATGACCGGCAGGGTCGTCAGAGATGCCAGGACGCCTGCCAGGTGAGCGGCGCCTCCCGCGCCTGCGATGAGCACCTTGAGTCCCCGCTGCTCGGCTTTCGCTGCGAAGTCGTGCGTTGCCTGCGGAGAGCGGTGTGCGCTGAGCACGCAGAGCTCGAACGGAACGCCGAACTCCTCCAGAACCTCGACGGCTGCCTCCATGACTGACGAGTCGGACTCACTGCCCATGACGACGGCGACCTTCGATTCTTCGCTCATGGTGTGCTGGCTCACTGGGTCTTGCGTAATTGGGCGGGTCGGCTATGGCCCAAGAAACCCCCCTCAACTCGGTGGGTATTGTAAGCGAGGCAGAGCGCAGAGTCCACCAAAAACGCCCCGAAACGCCCTTATGACTTGCGGAGCGGGTCCTGATTCGGTTAGCTTTAAGGCCGTCGAACGACGACATAAGGGCATTTCAGTCCTCTTCTGTAGCGGGTTCAGATTTTCTCTCGCATCCCAATAGCGTCATACGCGTGTCACGATGCTTGAGCTACAGGATGTCCTCAGAGGCTATGTTGTTGGCGAGCGCATAGGGAAGGGGGCCAAGAGCCGCATCTACGAGGTCACCCGCCGGAAGGACGGTCGCCGCTTCGCGGTCAAGTTCGTGCTCGTCCGCAGCAAGGCCGACCTCAATGTGGTGAGGCACCTGGAGAATGAGTGCCGGGTCCTGCGCACGCTTCACAAGAAGGGGGGCGGTCTGGACGCCGTGGTGCGTCCAGTCGAGTTCCAGCAGGTCCGGCAGTTCTTCAGGCTCAGAGGGGCCTACCTGATCTTGGAGCGGGTCTGGGGCCGGAGCCTCGCCGAGTTCTCCCAGTATTCCCTGCCGCAGGGAGTTGAGATCTTCCACCAGGTCTCCGAAGCTCTCGACTCTATTCATGCCAGGGGCTTCGTATATGCGGACCTGAAGCCCCACCACATCCTCCTCGACGGGAACCTGCGCGTGAAGTTGATAGATTTCGGTTTCTCGGCGCCGATCGGCAGCAGGCTCAATGGGTTGAAGGGGACATGGGGCTACCTCGCGCCGGAGCAGGCGGGCGGGGAGCTCGACAGTCAAACGGACGTCTTCAACCTGGGGGCGGTCATGTACTGGTTTTTCACCGGACAGAACATACCCTCCATCGTCCCCTCCGGCCGGGGGGGGGGGCGGCGGCTTTATTCCCGCCAAACGCCTCAAGCTGATCCCACCGAACAGACTCAATGCCGAGTTGCCCGACGAACTTTCGGGCCTGATCCTGCGTTCCTGCAAGAGCGACCTGGCAAAGAGGCCGACCATGTGCTGGATGTGCAACGTCCTCCACGACATGGCCCTGAGGGGCGCGTTGAGCATGTAGGCCCTTGTCTGGTTTCCCGCACGATTTCCTTTCCCGGCCGGCAAAGCATCCTCGTTCGCACGCCGCATGTCATTCCGTCTTGCCGGGCCGCTGGGGTAGAATAGGGATTAGGGTGACCGGACGATGTCCGAACGTTTCCCTTTCAGAAGGGCCGGCCATGTCAGCGCAGACTCCGGCAGGGGCCACGGATGCCCGGCGGCGGCGCTCCCGCTGGAAGGCGCTGCTGCGCTGGGCATGCAGGATAGTTTTCCTGCTGTTCGCCTTCTGTTTCGGAATCGCGCTGGGGCTTCCGCACATCACGAACCTTCCCCCTGTCAGGAACCTCGTCACCGCATCGCTATAACGGTCTCTGAACGTGGCGGAGGTGAGCGTCGAGATGCTGCGGGTGGCGCCGCTGGACGGGCGGGTCCTCCAGGTTCGGGGCTTGAAGGTGGCCCTCCCCGGCAGGGCGGATGAGCCGCTGCTCAGTGTTGGGGAGGTCGCCGGTGCGTGGAACCCCTTCGCCCTGCTCGGCGGCGAATTGTGCGTCACGAGGCTGGAGCTCAGGGGCGTCTCGGCCCGGCTTTCTGAAAGGGACGGCCAGTGGAACTTCGCCGCCCTCTTTCCCCCCAAGCCCTCGCGCCTGCGCCGGCCTGACCTCAGGAGCCTTCGGCTCCCGCTGGCGGTGAACATCTGCGATGTTTCAGTTCGGGACCTCGTGCTCACGGTCGAGCGGGAAAGCGGCGAGCGGATTGAGATAGGGCCGCTTTCGCTCAGCTTCAGCGCGCGGTTCGACGACGCATTGCGGGGAAGGGCCGGATTGTGGTGGGACGTCGAAGCGCTGCGGGCGCAGGCGGCAAGGCCCCTCGAGGCCGGGTTTGAAGGGGCCCTGAGGGGGCGCGCATCGCTGGTTCGCGAGGATACAGATCAGGCGAAGCTCCAGGCCGACCTCTCTGTGCGCGACGGCCGGGGCATTCTGCGGGGAAGGTCCCTGCGAGCCCCCATCGCCGCTGACGGCCATCTTGCCGCCACGCTCGACCTGGCGCACCTGAGCCTGTCCGAAGCCGAGGCGAGCTTCCGGCTCTCCGGCATCCTGGAGGACCGGCTCGATCTCCGCCTCGCTCGCGCGGCGGGGTGGCGCTTCGAGGCCGATAACGTCCTGTCCGTGGACCTGGCGGCGTTGGGGGATTGTCTTGTCGAGGCGTTTGACGCCCTCGGGGAACCTCCGCAGTTCGCGCGGGGCTGGGATGTGGAGTCCTTTCGCCTGGAGGGTTCCCTCCAGGTCGAGAGCCGTCTGCGGGGTGCGCTGACGTCTGGCTCGCGCCCCGAACTCCGATTCAACGTGGAGAACCGCACCACGGGCACCAACATCAGCGCGGCGTCGGAGGTCCACCTGCGCCGCCCGCAAGGCGGGACGCTGAAGGTGAGCGGCGACGTGCGGGACCTCCACCTGGAACACGACTGCACCCTGAAATTGGCCCTCGGCGAGGGGCTGGTCGCTCGGACGCAGGAGGCTTTCGATTTCACGGTGGGCCGCGCAGGCCTTGTCCTCGGCGACCTGTGCTCGCTGGAGTGCCGCGACGCAGCGGTCAGTGGGTCGGCGGCCGGGGAGTTCCCTCGGCCCTTGAACGCCGCCGTGCTGGGGCGGGCGAGCGCAGGCAATCTCGCCGTCAGCGGGCCCGCCATCGGTCGGGTTGCGCTGCCGGTTGAACTGGAGTTCGCCTTGAGCGGCCGCGACCTCACCCGCCCGGCCGCAAGCGTGGTGATAGTGGAGCGCCTCTCAGGCTCGCTCGGAGCGGTGGTACCCACCTTCTCTCTGGAGGGGGTCATCGAGGGATACGGCAGGGAAGAACTGCGTCTCTCCGGGGGCGGCACGCTCGATCTGAGGCAGGCCCTCGCCCTGATGGGAGGGGTCTTGGAGGCCATTGCCCGGGAGCGTGGCAGCGTCCTCGCGGCCGTGAGCGATCTGGCGGCCGAGGCGGATATCGCCGGCGTCGTTGAGGGCACATTCGAGGTCACTGGCCGCATGTCTGGCGGGGAAAGGCCGGGCGGGCTCGAGGTTACCCTCGGCGGCGAGGCCGACCTTCAGCGGGCGGGCTTCTCTCGCAAGGGGATCGAGGCATTGGTGAAGGAGGTCGGTCTGGATTTCTCGTGTGGGGTTTCTCTCGGCCCCGACTTCCGGCCCACGAGCGCTGAAGGCCGCCTCAGCGCCGACGTGGGTCCGGCGCTCTTCTCAGGCGACGCCGCGAAGGCCGAGCTGAGAAGCGGCCGACTCCTTTTTTCCGCCGAGGTGTCGGGCGAGGGCCTGCAGGAGGTCGCCTGCGAATTCAGTGCGTCCGCGCGGAGCGCAGGAGGTATCGTGGCCCGGGGCGACGCCGAGGGAGGCGCGCTGCGTGTGAAGCCCGTTGACATCGAGGTGTCTGGCTCGGCCCTTGCCCACATCGGCAGGGGTGACCTTGCGCTCGATGGGGTGAACATTCGCGTCCCCGGCGTCATGCTCGTGGAAGATGCCCGGCTGGAGGTGGCGGGTTACGGCGAAGAGCGCTTTGCCGTCGGCGCGGAAGTGAACCTGCCGGACCTCTCAGCCTTCGCGGGCGTGCTGTCAGAGGCCCTGAACCTGTCCCTGCCGGAGGTGCATGGGTCCGTGTCCGTGCAAGCGAGCGCGCAGGGGCGCATTCCACGCGCCGCCCGCAGCCTCACTGCGCTGCCCGCGGCGGAGCAAATCTCCGGATTCGACATTCTCCCCCTTGCGGCGTTCTACATCCGCAACGTTCCCGTGTCAGGCTCCGCGAAGGTCGTCGCTCAGGGCGTTTCCGTGAACCACCGCGTCGGCCCGGAACTGGCGGTCGGTTTGTCGGGAGTCTCTGCATCGGGCAGCTTCTCGTTGGAGAAAGGCGACCTCGGCGGGGAGTTCGAGGTAGACGTGCCGGAGCTTCGGCTCTCGCCGCTCGGATCACCCCTGAAGGGGCTGCGGTTCGGCGGAGAGTTTGAGCTCGACGATTTTGACCGTTTGTCTCCCTTGCGGCTGCGTTTTTCCGCGCTGGAAGGGGCCTTCACTTCTTCCCTGGAGGGCGAAGTGAGGGGCCTGTCGCGGTTGCGGGGGATGCCCTCAGCGGGCGCGCTGCTGGAAGAGCTGGACGCTTCCGCCAGGGCGGACTGTGAGCTGAGGCCACAGGCGCTCGAGTCCCTCGTTGGCCTGCGCGGAAGCGGGAACGCCGGGGCGGAGGTCTCCCTCCGCTTGCTCGGCGGACAGAGCCTGGAACTCGGCGCTGCCGTCCGGCTTGAGGAGCTGACCCTTGCGCGGGAGGGACTCTTCGCTGTCAACGGCCTCACCGTCCGGCTGCCGTTCTCCAAGCGCTGGCGCATCCTCACGTCCCGGCAGGCGACCCGGGAGGAGCCGGCGCTGAGCGAGCGCGTGCTGGAGGGTTCCTCCTGGATGATCCGGGAAGAACTGGCGCGCAGCCTGCCAGCGCCGGGCGCCCGTGCGATCCAGGCGGGCTTCGACCCGGCCCTCGAACGGTTGGTCAAGCCCGGCCATGACCTCACCATACGGTCCGTCTCGCTGTTTGGTGGGGAGGTGCTGGAGGATATTGCGCTCGATATTCGGCTGGACGAACAGGGCTTGGTGGTGCCTCGCGCCCGCCTCAACGTCCTCGGAGGCGATGTCCTGGCCCGCCTGGCGGGCCGGCTCGGCAATGACGGCTTCACGGTGAGTCTCGAGGGCGAGTTCGGCGGCGTGGACATACGGCGGATGCTGCCGCCTCACCTCCGGGAGTTCCCCGGCGACGCCCTCGTGGGGGGGAACCTGCGCGGCATGGTGGCGCTCCGTGGACGGGAGCGCGCCGGCAGTGCCATCAAGGACATCTCGGCGAGCCTGGACCTCGCGCACATCGGGCCGAAGGCGCTCGACCGGGCGCTGCTTCTGCTGGATCCCGAGGCGGAGAATCCGAGCATCGTCCAGATCCGCGCCAGGCTTGCTCTCGCCCGGCCGCGCCGCGTGGTTGCAAAGCTCGAAAGCGGCTTCGTCAGCGTTGACGTGGAGCTGGAGGGGCTCGTTGGCCGGCTGGTGAGTCGCCATTCCGTCCCCAGGTTCAGCATCTCTGAGGCGCTCAGAAGCGAGGCGCTCCAGCGGCATCTGGAGGGGCTCGGCAAACTGGCCCGTGCCCGCCGGTCCCTGGAGGCCCTGCGCGCGGGACGCATAGTGCTGGTGGGGGAGGAAGGGAGGGTCGAGTTCCGCACTCCGTGATGCCCGCAGGCCGACCGGCAGACAAGGTGCCGTGGTCTCTGCGGCACTGCTGATCCAAGATACGAGGCGGCTTATGGGAAAGACCACGATTTCAACCCGCGTCGTCGTTTTCTGCGCCCTGGCATCGGCGCTCTGTGGGTTGGGCGCATGCAGTCGCCTGATGGGGGGCCTGGTGGGCACCCGGATCGTCGTCCGCAGCAGCCGCCAATCCCTCCGGGAACAGGTCCTCGGCTCCTACGAGGAGTTGGGGGAGGAGGTCTTCTTGCTTGCAGGGGTGCGCGCCGTTGATCCCGTCACGGGAAAGCCGTCCCCGCCTCCGCTGATGAGCGAAAGCGAACGGCGCGCCCTGGAGGCCAGGCGCAGCATGGAGTTCAACCGGGACGACGTCCTGCGGTTCAAACGGCTCGCATACGTCGGAGAAGATCGGCAGGGGCTGCTGGTTTTCTTTGAGGACCGGAAGGAGAAGCTGCGCCGGGGTGACCCCTGGCTGTTTGGTCTCGTGCGCGATATTGCAGAAGAAGAGAACCGGGACCGCGAGTGCATTATGAAGAGGATCGCCGAGACCACCCCCGAGCTCGGCGGCGAGGAAGGCCCGAGGACGGTGCGGCAGATCCTTGCCGAGATGTATCGCCGGCAGGCGGAGCCGGGGATGAAGGTGCAGCTTTCGGACGGAACGTGGGTCACGAAACGCGAGGGGGAGCCCGGTGATTGAGCGAAAGCCGGCACTGGTCATCACAATCGCGCTGGCGCTCTTGCCCGTCGGATGCGCCGGAGTGTGGCGGGCCCCCGAGCGGAGCCTCGCCCGGATGCTCCGGCCGCAGGGGGCCTGCTGGAACGCTCCCGTGCGGATGACCGCCCGGGCGGCGGGGGCTTTCGAGGGGGACTTCCACGCTGCGCGCCGGCGGCTGGTCTTCGTCTCCTCGGAGGCCGGCAGCGCCGACCTCTGGCTTCATCAGGACGCGCCGATGGGGCTGGAGTTGCCCCGGATGGTGGCTCCGCACAGCGCGCGCGAACGCCACCCCCGTCTCGGTCCGGCGGGTCGGCGGGTCCTTTTCGTCTCCAGCCGGGAGGATACCGCGGGCGACATCTGGATGGCGGAGCTGAGTCGGGGCGTGCCCGGCACGGCGCTTCACCTGCTGAGCGGGGGAGGGATACTGCCGCTTCCGTACTCCCGGGCGGAACTGCGCAGGCTCACGGGGCCGGAGGCGGCGGACGATCAGCCCTGCTGGCATCCGGACGGCAAGGGAATATTCTTCGCCTCTGCGCCTTCTTTGCGGGATCGCTACGAGATCTACCGGCTCGACCTTCGCAGCGGCGAGCGCACACGTGTGACGAGTGGCGGCGGGCAGATGCCCGACTGTTCCCCTGATGGCCGCTGCCTCGCGTTCGCCTCGGCCCGCGATGGCGAGAGCCCCGGCATTTACGTGCTGCGTCTGGCGGACCGCGAGGTCGCACGGCTCACCGCAGGCCCGCCGATAGACGTCTTCCCGTGCTGGAGCGCGGACGGGCAGCGGGTCTACTTCACCCGCTACGCCCTCGATGCCGACGGGGACGGGAGGGTGGATCGGAACGGTCCGCCGTCGGTGTTCTGCGTGACGTTCACTGAGGATGTCTTTGCCGGTGGGGAAGCGCCCCCTGCGCGACAGCTCACCTCCTGGGCGCACGGCGACATGCGTCCGCGCCCGGTGCCCGGCGGCTTCATGTTCAGCAGCGGTCGGGGGCCGGTGGATGCGGCAGGCGCCGCGCGGGAGAACCTGTGGGCCCTGCCGGCGGGGGGCGAGGCGCCGGATTTCCGGCGCGTAAGCGAGTACGTGCACTTCGCGCGCCGCGAGCAGCAGAATCCTGAGAGCGACCCGTGGCGCAGGCTCCTGGCGTGGCAGAACGCCCTGTGGGCCGCTCGGGAATCCGCTTACAGCGGGCGATTGGACTTCGATCTCCCCGATCGGTCGGATGCCGCCGAGGCTGCGCTGCGGCTCGGCGAGCTCTGGGCCGAGCTGGGTTTCCGGAAAGAGGCTCGGAGCGCACTTGACGACCTGCTGGAGGCGTTCCCGGGGAGCGAATTGTCCTGCGGATTGGCGAGGCTGCGCCTGCTGGCGTTGAGGCGGCAAGAACTGCGCGGCCTGCCGCCTGGAAAGCAGGAGGCGGGCC
>JAUWZH010000243.1 GCA_030615435.1 Candidatus Brocadiaceae bacterium
CAGTGTGCTCCCCGGCCCGCCGCCACCGCCTCCTCGAGCATCCGCCGCCACTCGCTCTGCACCATCCACGCCCCCGGCGGGGACCCCTGTGGCAGCAGCGGCATGGCTCCCTCCTCCAGCAGCGCGAGCCACGGCTCCTGCGCCGGGCCGAGGGAGGCATCGTCGAAGACCAGTGACTCCGAGCAGAACGGCGCTTCACCGCCCGCCGAGCGGCGGCGCAGTTCAAGGGCGCCCCAGCCCGAGCCGCGGTGCATGATCTCCTCCGGCGGCCGGTCGGCCGCCGCGGAGGTGCGCGCGAGTTCCTCCTCCAGCCAGTCCCGGGACACGATGCTTCCCAGGCGCGTCTCGACCTCGCGGCGGGCTGCCGCCCAGTCTTCGCCGTGCACGACGCTCGGGTCCGCCTCCATCAGACCGTATGCCTCCAGCCACTCCCATTGCGCGCCGGCCGGCATTGGCAGGCAGTGGTTCTGCGTGCGCGCCAGACCCGCCTGCATCTCGATGTTCGGCGGGCCGCCGGCGGCGAGGAACTTGTACCACCGCCGTCCGCCCACGCCCATGCCCCACATGAAGAGCTTGCGCCACCTCAGGCGCGACGTCGAGGTCTGGATCAAACCGCTCCCCTCGCCGTCCAGCGCGGTTACCCACGGCCGCTGGTCCTTTTCAAGGCAGAAGAAAAAGTCAACCGCGGGCTGCAAGTTCGTCGCGTAAGTGATGTTCTGGCCTTCCCAGATCGGCACCGGCACCCGCCTGAGCACACCGACGTAGTCGTTGTGCAGGGCGAACTCAGCCGGCACTACCACCCGCACGTCCGGGCTCTCGTGCACTGCGATGTTGGACCACCAGTACATCGGGATCTCGACCGCGTGCGGGTTGACCACCCGTATTCGCGCCAGAAGCACCGGCGAGCCGTCGGGCAGATAGAAATCCATCTGGTACGGGACGCCCCGGATGCGCTCCCACTCGTAGAGCCGCAATGCCGGCACGCCGCCGTCACTGCTCACGCGCGCCGCGAACAGGGGCGAGCACGTAAAGGGTGTGTGGCCCCGGACCCCACAGTTCCACTCCACGCCGCCGCTGAACCATGCATTCCGAATGGCGAGGTTGCCCAGTTGCAGCCCCGGATGTGAGCACAGCAGCTCTCGCCCGGAAGGTTTGTGCACCAGCGACCACAGGCGCCCCCCCATCTCCAGCAGAAAGGTCGCGCGGAGCGTCTCGTTCTCCAGCACCGCGGCCCGGAAAGCGCGTGGCTTCAGGGTCCGCCCGTAATTGTCTTGCATGCTGTAGGGCAGAATGCCGGGGTCGAGGCCGTAGCCGATGTACTGGCGGTCTTCCTCGGTGAGGCTCTCGTGGTACTGAGTCGCGGCGGCGGCGGCGGGCTCGGTGGCGCCGGGCTCGCGCACGGCCGGCAACGGGTTGTCCGGACCCATCTGGGCCGCGGGCATCTCATAGGTCTCGAATCGCAATTCGCTCATGCTTCTTCCTTGCCTCCTTTCGCGTGGTCAGCGGAAACTCCAATAAGGATACGCAAGGACGCTTCCTATGTCATATGTATTGTGCCCTTGTTGGTATGTAAACCCTCACTCCGAAGCAGCATCAATGATGCGTACGATGGTTTCTTCCACACTTTGTGCAACCTGCTCAAGCTCCGGACTCCCGTACAGAGCAAGCATCGCGGTAGGCTTGATAGTAGCAACTCTAACCCTACCGCCTTCTTCATATACCGAAATTCGGCACGGTAGCGCCGTCGAGATCGCCATGTTCGATTCCAGCACCTCTTTGGCTTGCACAGGATTGCACACTTCCAGTATGCGGCATTCGTGAGCAAATTCGACGCCTTTAGCAGCCATCTTCTCCTTCAAATCGTGGATGCCGAGCACCCCAAATCGGTTCTCGGCGGCGGCTGTCTTCAGCTTCTCAACCACTTCCTCAACACTGCCCTTTGCCTCTTTCACGTAAAGCATTCTGTTCCTCCTTGCCGACGGTGAGCTCTTCTGTTCAACCCTTGCACGTCCAAACGTATCCATCGGTGGTCGTGACGGATGGTGCATTCGGGCACACACGGCCTTTTTGTCGCATGGCGGTTTTCCTTTCGCTCGGAATCGCAAAACGCTCGTAATGGATCCGCCTGTCATTGACACCGAGTGATCTCAATGCCTCTATGACCTTTTGGTTGCCCTCCAGAAAAGTCAGTGGTTCTATGCGGCCCGAAGTGAAGTGAGACCGGCGACCTTTTCCCGTGTCCGGTTGTCAGGCACGGATTTCTGGAACAGGAAGGAGCGCCGATGGCGACATTGAGTATAGCACGCTATTTCCCCTTTTGTCCAGTGGTGGTTTCGGCCCAGAACGTAAGTTCTGAGGTTGACCTCGCCCTCATCGAGGTGCGGTACGCCACCACGTGGGCGATAGCGCCGATAAGCCCATACAATAGCCTTCTCTGTCTGCGAGGCCACAGCACGAAGGCTCCTAGTGCGCCGTTTCCTGGCGAACCCGCTGCCACAGCTCGCGGTGACGTAGGTTGAGGAAGATCTCCCAGCCCGAGGCCGATCTCTGCGGTGTCTGAAGATCCAGAAGCGCCGCAGTGAGTTGGTCTTTGTACCGGACTGCCTCCTGCAGAGCCGTGCAGATGGCCAGGAGCCTCTCTTGTGCTTCCTTGCCCCTGTACATCGGCATGAGGCCGAGCTTGCTCGGGATCAGCACGAGGCCGTTGGCCCGTAGGGTGTCCTCGATGCGTTTCTTCAGGCCCGCGGCCTTTTCGATGGCGCGTTCTCTGTATTCGGCGGCTCTGCGGCTCGCCTCCTCGTTCGAGGCCGGCTGCCTTTCCCATGAGGGCTTGAAGGCGTACAAAGGAATGCCCCTCTTGCGCCCGTCCTCGAAAGTTATCTTCAACGTTGTGTCATCGTCGATGAATTCGAAGGACCTTACGAAAGGATGCCCCTGAAGAAATGCAGAAATTTCTCTCCTGGCCTCCTCCTTCCCATCTGTTTCGCGAATATCAGCGAACTTCTGACCGACATATCCTGTCAGGACCCCGAGCTTTTCCAAGGGACCCTTCGGCGGCGGAGTCAACATGGGATCAGAGGCCTCGGGCTGCTTCAACCTGTACGTTTTGGGGATCTGAACACCGTTGACGTATACGCGGGCCAACTCGTCAGTTGTGCGAACCTGGACGGCATACGGTGGCTCCATGTAGTGTCCCCTGATGATTATGTAACCTGTCCTAATCCCATCCGTGATCTTGCGCGGGTTCCAGTCGCCCGCGACCTCCTGCGCATGCTCGCCAATGGACGCCATGTACAGAGGATCCCATATTTGCACCTGAAACCCCTCACCAATCTTGCCCCGCACGATAAACCCCCGTGCACGAAGGAACAGATCAAGTGCGTGATCAATCCGGCGCCATTCCGGGTCAACAAGGTCCACCAAGCCGCTGACATTGGACGGAATCTCGATGTCCTCGTCCACGGCCTCTCCCATCTTCGACAGCAGGCCTTCGATAGGATAATCCACGGCTCTGACGCGCACCTCCTTGCCCCGGGCTTCGACCTCGCACAGGCGGCAGTCAAGCCGCGTAGCCTGGTGAGCCACTCGATACGCCCCTGACCATCAGGCGGACTTATGAGCGGCTGCACCACGGTGGAGACGCCGTAGCCACCGTCGAAGACGGCAAGGTGAGGGCCCATGGTAGCCTTTGCGCAGCGCCTGAGCGCCTCGACGGCCAGCTTGGGGGGCTTGGTGCGAAAGCCCCCGCCCTCGGGCATCTGATCCTTCCTGATGTAGATCCGCCCGATGGTGGGCAGGAAGGCCTTCTTAGGGCCGAGCTTCAGCGCGCCGCACAGGACCCAGTTGTGAGCCCAGACCGTCTCGGGGCGATTCGGGGAGCGGCTGGTGTATTCGTGAAAGGAGCAGGCGCCCCATATCTTCTTGCCGCACTTCAGGACCTTCAGGTCGTCCAGAGCCCAGATCTGGCGTCCCCTGTAGCGGGAGATGAGCGCGGCCATCTGCCCCAGCGCTTCTTCGACGCGCTCAAGGGGCCAGGCGCCGTATTCGAGGAAAGCCTCAACGCTTCGCCACTGGTTTTCTAGGCCCACCTCTATTACAATTTCGGTTACGAGCGCTCGCCGCTCACAGATCAGTGCGCCGGTGAGCAGCGCGCGAAAGCGGCGTCGGCCCGGCCGGCTAAAGCAGGAGTCAAATTCACTCAGCAGACTCATCCAGGCTTTCACGACTTCGCAGGCAT
>JAUWZH010000251.1 GCA_030615435.1 Candidatus Brocadiaceae bacterium
CGCCGTCCTGCACCAGCCAGCCGTCCAACTCCAGATAACGGGCCTTCTCCCGCTGCACCGCCATGCCGGCCGTATCGTCGGTGAGGCAGATCACGTCCACGTGGCGCTCGGCTGCGTTGAGGCGGGGCACGGGGCCCTCCATCTGCGGCCCTGCGATGAGGCGGACGGTGGCCTGTCCCTCGGAGAGCTTCACCGTCCCCCTGTCCTGCCAGACGATGTTGTCGGTGCCGCCCCAGAAGTAGCGCACCATGGGAACAACAGGCTGGTCGCTCAGGGCCCAGATCTTCGGGTCCTCCAGGCGGCCGTATAGCTCACGGAAGAGAACCTGCCCTCCCTGCTCAATCTCGACTGTGAACTCGACGGAGAAGTTGCAGGGCTGCTCGTAGCGAGCCAGGACGTGATACTGGCCGGCATGGGGAACCTGCACCTCCTGGACGGCCACCGCGCTGCCCTCTACCTGCTCGGGCGCGCCGAGGCAGGCCTTCCGCGAGAGGAACGCGATGGCGAACGTGGAGGCATAGTAGTTCTCCCGGTAAGGGACGATTCTCCAGGGGCCTTTCTCGACCCGGAAGTCCTCCGCCTCGGCGATGAGGCGGACTGGTTTCTCCTGCGCCACAGCTGCTGCTCCCATCAGCGCAATCAGCACGCCGCAAACGGCTACCAACCCTGCCGAATATCTCATCCTCGGCTCCTTTCCTGGAATGCTTGTTTCTTCGACGCCCGGGCGAATCTGGGGGCGCCCACATGATCAGACACCAGGCCTACTCTGTCAAGAAACCACCCGCACCCGGGCGGGGTACAACTGCAGCCGGAACCTCATTCAGCTGCGAGGCCCCCTCATGGGACTCCCCTTTCCCGGTCAGCACGTGCGCCAGGCGTTGCGCTCGCCCTGGCGACGAGATCGCGGTTCAGCTCGGGACCGGCCGGTCTAACCCTGGCTATGTGGGCGGTCCTTGCGCTCTGTCGCTACCAGCCAGGCCCCGCCGATCCATCCCTGGGCCTGGTTGGGCCAGGCGAGTCCGTGCTTATTGCCGGCCGTGCCGCTCACCACCAGCTCGAAGGTATTGGCTCCCTCTTTCAGGTGCGAGAGCGGCCAGCGCCACGGAGGCCACGCGCGCCCCCCCACGCTCTCGCCGTTGACGCGAAGCTCGGCGCTGTCCACGACTCTCTCCACCTCCAGGCTCCACGACCGCTGCATCTCTTCAGGGCCGAAGCGCTCCTGCCAGCGGTAGAGGCCCTCCCCCATGTAGTGAGGCAGGCCGGCCTCCTGCCATCCGTTCTGCGAGACACGCCCGCTGACAGGGGAAATCGTGGCCGCTGCCTTCTCGATGTCCACGTCGAAATCGCCCTCAACGTAAAGCTGGCTCAGCAGCCCCTCCATGGCGCTCTCCGCCTGGAAGCGGACTTCCACCGTATTGGCGCCGCCTTTCAGCCCGCGCAGCGACACGCGGAGCGCACGAGTTCGCACAAGCGGGAAAGTGTGCCAGCGCCCTATTTGCTTCCCGTTCAGAAAAACCCGGAACCGCCCCCGCGCGCAGCGCGGATCGAGCACCAGTCGGGGGGTCTTGACCCGGCCCCGAACGGCGAAGGTGAACCCGTATCGCAGATCGCCCTCCGGCACCGTGCTCTCCACGGGCACCTCCCCCAGGAACATCGGCCAGATGCGTCTGGCCGAGAAATCATTGAATACCTGCCAGTACGGGCGCGGATGGTCGAGTTCCACCGGGGCCTTCCCTGGACGGGTTACGGTGCAGCGGGTGAGCCGCAGGAGGTTGACGCCGAGCCGCTCGAAGGTTCGGTCCTCTCCGGCGCGGCGACGGGCGGTCTCCACCGGCCTTGCCCCCGCTTCCGGGGGGGCGCCGAGCCGGAACAGGCCGCTGCCGCAGGGCGGCAGGCGCCAGCTCGTCCGCTTCGGGTCCGCATGGGCCTCGCCGTCCACCCGGACGGGTATCCAGGACCTGTCGCCCTCAGCGCCGAGGTTCAGCGTCAGCTCGGCCTCGGAGACGTTCGTCGCCAGGAGGTATTCCTCGCCGTCAGGGCTGCGCATGCGCCGCAGGTAGCACTCCTCCTTGTTCTGGCCCGTGACGGCCGCCTGCGCCTCGAAGTGTCTGCGGCACCACGCGACGGAGGGATCGCGCTGCCTGAGTACCTCCCCCGGCACGGGTGGGCTGGGTTCGAGACGATAGTCGCTGCCGACCACGCGAGTGGGGCCGCCGTCGAACCAGAAAACCGACGCGCCTTTCTCGGCCGCCGAGCGGAGCACTGCGAAGGCATCAGCCCCCAGCACGTCGAAGCCGGGGACCAGGACGGAACTGTAGGTGCACTGCCCCACCACGACGCGGCCGTTGCGCACCTTCGCCTCGCTCAGGTCTTCTTCGCTCACCACGTGAAGCCCCACGTGGGCCCGCAGACAGGCGAGGATGGTGAACCAGAGCGAGCTGCGCATGCGGCGAAGGGAAGGCAGCTCCGCGTCGGGCCGCGAGGCCCAGAATGGAGTCAGACTGCTCAGCACGGCCACCTCCGCCCGGTGCGTCGCACCGTCCATGACGCCGTCGAGGGCCTTCAACCAGTCGTTGACCACGCACATCCCCTTGAAGATCGAGGAGTAGGGGCCGTAATCCGGCGGGGCCTCGTAGTTCTGCACCCCCTCGTTGCCGGTGAAAAAGGCGTGGACGACAAAACGGTCCAAGCCGAGCACCTTCTGCCAGGTGAGGATCTGCCGGGATTTCTGCGAGGTTATGGTCCAGTCGGAGACTGCGAGCGACTCGCTCACCGCATAGGGGCGCGCGTGCTGACTCTTCAGAGAGCCCACGCGCAGGCTGCCCAGATTGAGCGCCGGAGCGCGCGAGTTCCCGGTGAACGGGATGATGATGTCGCAGCCAGGAAGGCTCTGCTGCTTCATCAGCGGCATTACCGAGCCGACGGTGATGGCTTCCTGGATGGGGTCGTCCTCAGGTGAGATGTGACCCGCCAGGTACAGTCCGTGCGCGTCGCACCACCGGCGGTATGGCGCCATGAAGGCGTCAAGAAAGCGCGCCGTCACCCACCTGCGGTAATCGAGCCGCGTCTGGACATGCTGTTCGCTCAGCGGCTCGCCGAAAAGCTGGTAGAGCCGAGGACGCAGGTCATAGCCGTAAGTTTTCTGGAATCCCTCAAACAGGTCTTTGGTGATCGGGGTATTGCCGGCGGGTTTCGCCTCGTCGGTGAAGATGCAGGGGATAGTGCTGCCGAAATACTGTCCGACGCATTCGAGGTACCTGTCGAGCGTAAGGCGCTTGAAGAGCTCGAAGGTCTCGTAGTTCAGCGTGTCCGGCACGTTTCCCCACGCTCCGCCCTCCTCCTTCTCGATCTCGGCGCTCAGGGCGGCCAGCATGTATCCCTCCGGCACCTCGGGCACGCGCATCGTGAACCTCGGCCGAAGAGCATGCGCCCGTGGACACGGGAAAACGGGCGTGTCGGGGTAGTAGTAGCGGCTGTCCCACTCTCCCATGGCCCAGTCCCTTCGCAGCAGGCCCACGCCTCCGGTCATCTCAACGGCATCGAGGGGTTCTTCCACGGGCACGAGCCCCGCCCAGACCACCTTGCTCTCGCCGATGGACCACAATTGTCCGGGCTTCAAGTCCCCGGGTTTCTCGTGCCATGCCAGGTAGCGAGCGCACAACTCCGGGCGCTCTCTCATGACCCAGCCCGCCGCCGCTCCGCTTGGACACGGGTCCTCATCGTAGAGCCACATGTCCATCTCGAGGCGCCGCCCCTCTTCGACGAGCTGGCGGATCATCTCGAACCACTCGTCGGAGCAGTATGGAACCATGTTCCCGCACCGAGACATCATGCACAGCCCTTCGATGCCCGAGGCGCGGCAGGTGCGCATGTACTCGATCTTCTCCTGGACGCTGGACGCGTCGTTGAGAGCCCAGAACCCGATCAGCCCTGGACGAAGTGTCGTGGTAGGCAGCATCAGAATCTCCCGCACTGTCCTTGAACACGGTGCTTGCAACGGGTTCTCGCGGCCGCACGGCCGCTGCCACCATCGCGAACCATGCAGAAGTGACATCCTCCCGTCTGCTGTGCCTTTGGGACGGCCGCGCGGAACGGGAAGCCGCCGAG
>JAUWZH010000301.1 GCA_030615435.1 Candidatus Brocadiaceae bacterium
TTCTATGAGTCCACGTGGGTTTACCACCCCATCACGTGGAACGCGACGTGCGGCCCTCACCGCATCCGCGGCTGGTGCGACTCCTATGGCGACGTGGCAGAGACGGACGAGACCAACAACTACCGCGACGAGAATCCTGCCTTCACGGTGAACTGCCACGACTTCGAGGCGCTGGACGTCTATCCGGCGGATCCTTCGGACGTGTGGACGCCGCTGGGCACGGTGGCCGGGGGGCAGGAAGTCAAGATCTGCTTCCTGTTCAACTATACCGGTCCGGGAGCGACGGCCACGACGCGCGTCCAGCTCGATGACCTCGCTCCCCAGGAGCTAACCTCCTATTTCTATGAGGCCACGTGGGTTTACTACCCCATCACGTGGAACGCGACGTGCGGCCCTCACCGCATCCGCGGCTGGTCCGACTGCTATGATGACGTGGCGGAAACGGACGAGACCAACAACAACTGCGACGAGGATCCGTCCTTCACGGTGGAGTGTCACGACTTCGAGGCACTGGACGTCTATCCGGGGGATCCTTTGGACCTGTGGACGCCGCTGGACACGGTCAGCGAGGGGCAGGAGGTCGCGATCTGCTTCCTGTTCGACTATACCGGTCCGGGTGCGACCGCGACGTGCCGCGTTCAGGTCGATAGCGAGGCCGCGTGTGACACGACCACCACATTCACCGAAAGTGGCCCTTGGGTCCAGTGGTTCCCCTGGAACGCGACGTGCGGCCCTCACCGCATCCGTGGCTGGTGCGACTACTACGGCGACGTGGCGGAAACGAACGAGACCAACAACAACTGCGCCGAGGATCCGTCCTTCATCGTTCCGGAAGACCCGACGATCTGCCTGGAGCCGACTGAGCTGGAGCCCTTCGCTTGCGAGGGCTCGGACGCTCCGGACGACCAGTTCGAGGTCTGGAACTGCGGCGCTGCCACCCTGGAGTACGGGATCACCGATGATGCGGCCTGGCTGTATTGCGATCCCAACGCCGGGACCTCCACCGGGGAGCACGACACCATCACGGTGCACTACGAGACCGCCGGCCTGCCCGCCGGCCCGTACGAGGCCACCATCGAGGTGAGCGATCCGGATGCGACGAACGATCCTCAGACGGTCTTCGTGTCGTTGACTGTCGGTGCCGGCAACGCGCAGCGGACGGAGGATAGCTGTTACGGCGTAGATCCGGACACGGGGCGGGTCTGCATTGACGTCACTCCGCCGCCTGGCACGCAGGCCTGGGCGGTGGAGGACGAGCCGCCGAGCGGCTGGACGGTCTCGAACATCAACGAGGTCGGCGCCTGGGACCCCGTCAACGACCTGGTGAAGTGGGGGCCGTTCTTCGACGCCAACCCGCGCAGCCTCTGCTACGACGTGATGGCATCTCCAGGAACCGACATCGAGCAGTGTTATCCGTTCTACGGCACTGCGAGCTTCGACGGGGTGAACGAGCCGGTCTGCGGCGAGGAGGTATGCCACTGCATATGTCCGCCACACCCGGCCGATATGGCGCCGTCCGAATGCGGGTATGACTGGCGGCTGACAATCAACGAGGTCACGGGGTACGGCGCTGCCTGGAAGGGCGGCGGCTGCTGGGAGTGCGAGCCTCAGGGTTGGCCTGCCGAGTGCTGGTGCCCCATACCGATAAACTACGTCACCCGGGCTGGATACCTCTGGAAAATCGGGGAGTTTTACCACTGCAACGAGAGCTACGACGATCCCGGCACTCCCTGTCCTGAGGCGCTCGTGTGGCAGCCTGGTGAGGCCGGCGCCGCCACGGCAGATCCCCCCGGCTCTGGCCTCGCTGGCAGGGTCGTCCCTGAGCTGCTCGCAGGGCAGACTACCTTTACCGTAACCCTCTACGTGATGCCGGAGGAAGGCGTCAAGGCCTACGCCGCCGAGGACAGCCCGCCGGCCGGCTGTGCCGTGAGCTGCATCAGTGACGACGGCCAGTGGGATCCGGTGAGCAGGAAGGTGAAGTGGGGTCCGTTCCTCGACGACGCTCCGCGCAAGCTCACCTACACCGTGGAGCTTCCTCGGGACCTCACGGCGCTCGACGGCTTCATCGGTGCGGCAAGCTTCGACGGGCTGGATGTGCCGGTAGAATGATGCGGGGGCAGTTGAGGTAAGCTCGACCGCCCAGCCGTGGCCTCATGCGGCCTGCGGGGGCCCGGCCGGGCGGAGACGTCTCAGGCCCCGCCGGCATCCCGGCTGCGGGCCGACGGCAGGCAGGTTTAGGCGGGCCAAAGCTAGCTTCTCAGCAAGCCGTCCTCAGCCGTTTTCACAGAAGGGAGTCGGTTCGGTGGGCAAAAGGTGGGTGCGATGGCTGGGCGTAGTTCTGCCCCTGGCAGTGCTGGCCTCTGGGCTGGGTGTTTTTCGCGCCGCACTGGCTGAGCCACCGGATGTGGTGGGGGCGACTTACCGCTTTGAGACTCCGGAGGTTGTTCCGGTTGAGCAGCATGTTCGGGTCAGCGTCCGGGGTTGTCAGTCGCTTCATCGCGTGGGCGAGCCCGTGCTGCCGTTCCGCACCGCTCGTATCCTGCTGCCCCCCATGGTGAAGGTCAATCAGGTGCGGGTCGAACTGCTGGCGCCGGCGCGGTCGCTGCCCAGCAGGGGGAAGGTCGAATTCGGCCGGACGGCCGTTCCTATCGGCATTCCGGATCACCCCGCTGTGGCCCGTGCGGCCAGAGATGCGCCCGACCCGCGGATCTACGGTTCCCCGGAGCCCTATCCCGCCAGGCGGGTCGAATTGCTGTCCATTCAGTGCATGAACGGATACAGGGTCGCGGTCCTGCGCGTCTTTCCGATCCAATACAGGCCGCTCAGGGAAGAGTTGGTGTTCTGTCCCACGTTGCGCGTTGAGCTGGCGCTATCTGAGCGAGCTGACGGTGCCCCTGCCTCTACCCTGCGGGCGAAGGAGGAGGACGTGGCCCGCGTGGTTTCCTTCGTGGACAACCCTGAACTTGTGGATTCGTACGCCGCTCTGAAATCGGCCATTCCGAGGCCCGCGATTACTTACGACTACCTGCTGATTACCACAGAAGCGCTCCTGCCTTCGTTCCAGCCCCTCATAGACCGGAAGGTGGTTGACGGTCTCGCAGTGGCCACAGAAACAATGGGGAACATAAACGCAAGCTATCCCGGCTTGGACGGTGCCGAGAGGCTGCGCAATTGCGTTGCGCATTACTACGGGAGCTATGGAGTCGATTACGTCTTGCTTGGCGGCGAC